>DPBN01000168.1 GCA_003516955.1 Armatimonadota bacterium
GGCCCGCCCCCCCTTCGCCGTTCCGGCACCGCCCGGAGCCGGGCGGAACATGATCTTGACTTTTTAATCATGGTATAACTCTGGCCATGGAGGAACTTCAGGGAAGCGGCCAGGCGCTCGCCGCCGCAAGGTTCGTCGCCGTCAACTCGATCCACTGCGAGCCGGAGTACGTTGGGCGGTTCGAGGAGCTGTTCTCCAGCCGGGCGCGCGCCATCGACGACATGGAGGGCTTTCTCGGCGTGCGGGTTCTGAAGCCGACCAGGGAGGGGGAACCGTACCTCGTGGTGTCCTTCTGGACCGACGGATCCGCCTTTGAGCGCTGGGTCGGGTCGGAGGCTTTCCGCCGAGGCCATCAGCGGGCGTTCGCCGACCTAGAGGAGGCCAAGGCGAGGGGCGAGCGACCCCCGATGCACTCCTCGTTCTCCACGTACACCGTCCTGGCCGACTGAAGCCCTCAGTGGCTGGGTACGCGTCCGGCGCGGACGTCGGCCATGATGCCGGCCACCCGCTCGTTGGGGATGGAGCTCTGCCAGGGCCCGAACGCGCGGATCAGGAGCAGCGCGCCCCAGAAGGTCGCCATAAGCGCCAGACCCCACCAGACCGGTTTCACGGTCCAGCGACGGCGGACGACGGAGACCTCCAGCGTGGGCCGAACGGGACACGCCGCGACGCAGTCGAGGCACCCGATGCACTCGTCGCTGCGAACTTCGGCCACTCGGTCGACGGGGATGCCCGCCGGGCAGGCTCGTGAGCACTTGCGGCAGGCGATGCACGATTCGCCCCGCCGCACGATCCTTGTGGGGGAAGCCAGCCCGAGAATGCCCAGCAGCGCGCCGTACGGGCACAGATACCGACACCAGAATCCCCGCACGAAGAACGCCGCCCCCGCCAGAAACAGCAGCACGCCGAGGGCCGTCGGGCTGATGCGCGTGAAGAACCGCAGCATCAAGATGTCCGCGACGGCGTTGTAGTCGCCGTACACGAAGGCCGTCGTGGCCCTTCCGTCCATGCCGAGGATGGCCAGAAGGAAGAACCCGAGCAGCAGGTACTTCAGGGACCGCAGGGGGTAGTCGAGCGCCTTCGGCGGCTTCAGGTTGCGGCCGAGCGCCCAACGGCCGGCGGCGCCGAGCAGTTCCGTGAGGAAGCCGATCGGGCAGAGCCAGCCGCAGAAGCCCTTCTTGAAGAGCAGCGACACGCCGAGGATCGTCAGGAAGATCGCCAACCCTGCGGGTCGGGCGAGGTTGTACTCCCCCGTGGCGATCCAATGCCGGAGGGACACCAGGGCGCTGATCGGAAGCCAGCCTTCCACGCCGGCCGGCCTCGAAACGCTCGGATGGAGGTTGCCGGAGGAGACCTGCTCGGCCCACAGGGCGAAGCGCACGCCGATGGCCAGACTGACGAGCGAGCTCAACAGCTGGCTCGCCCGGCGAACCCGCCCGACCGGCCAACGCCCGACCCGATCGGCGATTCCGCGCAGCGTTCGCGAGGCGTCCACGCCCCTAGTCTCGCGGCTATGTGGGCGGTTTGCTATGACGGCCGTCAGAATTGCGGGCCAACGCGAGAAGTACGGAATCGATGGCAGCATCCACCCGGACCCGATCCCGCCTGGAGGTCTGCGACCGCGCTTGGGAGCTCGTGCGGAGCGACCCGCTGGCGAGCCTCCTGATCGCCGGAGCCTCGGAGGCCCCCGCGGCACCCTCGGAAGTGCTCGGCGACAGCGCCGTGGCCCGCGCTTGGACCGGCGTGCTCGGACCCAGAGACCGGGCCGACGGCGTTTCGATGCTCTGCTACCTCGCGAGTCCGCCCCGTCCCCCGCGCCTGCTGAAGCGGTCGCTCGCTCCCAAGGTCCCCGGAGGAGACTGAGAAGCTTGGCGACGAAGGGGCCGGAGCGAAGGCCCCGGCCCCTCTTCCTTTCAGCTCCCTGCCTCGCTGCCTACCAGGGGCGCTCGTTCGGCCCGAAGGCGGCGGAGTAGTAGTTCACGTAGTGCTGGCCGGGCGGGAAGATCTCGTCCAGCTTCTTCAGGACAGCCGGACTGAGCTTCAGGTTGCAGGCCGCGATCGACTCCTCCAGCTGCTTCTCGTTGCGCGCGCCGATGATCGGGCTGGTCACGCCGGGTTGGTTGGCGACCCACGCCAGGGCCAGCGTCGCCATCGTGTGGCCGGACTTGCTGGCGAGCGAGCGGAAGCGCAGCATCGGGCCGCGGGGCACCTGCTTCAGACGGTTCCAGGGGTCGCTCTTCGCGTACCGGCCGGTCTCCGGCTTCTGGTCGAGGTATTTGCCCGAGAGCATGCCGCCGGCGAGCGGCGACCAAGGGATGACCGCGTAGTTGTAGGTCCGGCAGAACGGCAGCAGCTCTCGCTCGATGCGGCGGTCGAGCAGATTGTACGGTGGCTGCTCGCTCACGAAGCCGGCCGCTCCCAGCTGCCTGGCGACGTAGTGAGCCTCGCACACCTGCCAGGCCGCGAACGTGGAGCAGCCCGCATACCGGATCTTGCCGGCGCGGACCAGGTCGTCCAGGGCGCGGATGGTCTCGTCGATCGGCACGGAGGGCTGGGGCCGATGGATCTGGTACAGGTCGATCCAGTCCGTCCCGAGGCGCTTGAGCGAGTCCTCGCAGGCCTGGATGATGTGCCGGCGAGAGTTGCCCCAGGCGTTGGGGTCGTTGTCGTCCATCTTGCCGTGGCACTTGGTCGCCAGGACGACCTTCTCGCGCCTGCCTCCGGAGAGCGCCTTGCCGAGGATCCGCTCGCTGGTGCCCCGCGCGTAGACGTTCGCCGTGTCGAAGAAGTTGACCCCGAGGTCCATCGCCTTGTGGGCCAGTCGGATCGACTCCTCCTCGGTGGTTCCCCAGTCGTCCGGATCCCATCCGAACGTCATCGTGCCGAAGCAGGCCACGCTCACCTGCACGCCGGTTCGTCCAAGAGGTCGGTATTCCATGGAGCAGGTTTACCAGAGAACCCGGCCGATCAGGTTGCCTGTCGGGGTCGTTGGGCCATACTCCCACCGATGCCGAACACAGGAATCCCGTTCGACGAAGGCCTCCTCCAGTCCGTGCGGCCTATGGCCGTGCCGGGGAACCTGCCGACGCGAGGCGAGGACGCCCGCGCCGCCCTGCGCTGCCTGGACCTGACGACGCTCGGCGCGACGGACACCGACGAGGACGTTCGCCGGCTGTGCCTGAAGGGCGTCCGTCCGCTCGGTTATGGCCGCGACGACCGGGTGGCGGCGGTGTGCGTGTACCCGGCGCTGGTCGATGCCGCGCGTGGAGCGCTGAGCGGCACGGGAATCCGGGTGGCCACGGTCGACGCCGCGTTCCCACACGGGCAGGCTCTGCTGCGCACTCGCGTGGCGGAGGTGGAGCACGTCCGCGAGCTGGGCGCCGACGAGATCGACGTCGTGATCCGCCGGCCCCTGGCCCTCGCGGGACGCTGGAGGGAGCTCTACGACGAGGTCCGCGCCATGCGCGAGGCCGCCGGAGACCGCTGCCTGAAGACGATCCTCGCCACGGGCGAGCTGGGCGACTCGGACACGATCACCCGGGCGGCGGCGGTCTGCCTGATGGCTGGGGCGGACTTCGTGAAGACGTCCACCGGGAAGGAGACCGTCAACGCCACGCTGGAGGCCGGCGCGGCCATGTGCGGCGCCGTCCGGGCGTTCCACG
>DPBN01000380.1 GCA_003516955.1 Armatimonadota bacterium
CCAGGGGCGGTACCCGTCGAACACCACAATTCCATAGCCTTTTGTTTTGAGCCAGCGGTGGGCGCGCAGCAGGGCCTCCGCGGCGGGGCGCTGCAGGAATGCGCGGGCCTCGGAATAGACCGGCCGGCCAAGGAAGTTGTCCGGCGTGGCGTAGCGGATGTCGAGGCGGATGGTGGAGTCGAGGGCGGCGAGATCGACGAGATCGGGCCTGGCTGTGGCGTTGGGATCAACGGGCGGTTGAGCCAGCAGCGCGAGCAGAGCGAGCGCCAGAACCATACTGACGAGTGTACGCGCCGGGGTCTCCTCGCCGCTCTGCGCGGGATGTAAACTGTTTGAGTTCCGGCGCCTGAGCGGTGCAGGCGGGCGCGCGAAAGAAAAGAGGACTTATGCAATATCACATCAGCAGGCAGGGCCAAACCTATGGACCCTATCCTGCCGAAGACGTCAAGAGAATGTTGAGCGAAGGCCGGCTGTTGCCAACCGATCTATGCTGGACGGAAGGCATGGCAGGATGGGAGCCGCTGGGCAAGGTGATGGCGGCGGCCGCACCCGCCGTCCCGCCCCCGCAAACGATCACGTCGAACGATTCGCTCATTCCACCGCCTCCGTGTGCCTCAGCCAAACGCACATCGAGTTGGGGCCGCGGTTGCACCACAGGAAGTACGGGATCATCCGGGCCTCGCGCGGCTCCTCGTCGGACGTCCCGAGCGGCGCGTACAGGCCGTCGGAGAAGTCCCTCAGCCTCAGCCATCCCCGGACCCGAAGGCCGACCGCTCCGGGGAACAGATCCGTGGCGGGCACGGCCTCCGCGGGAGTCGCCGGCTCGACGGTGAAGTTCTGCGGAGGCTCGCCCAGGTCGTGCTCCTCCAGGCAGTACACCAGCGGTCCCCTCTGCAGCGCGGTGCGCCCGGCGTCATCCAGAACCATGGGGTGGGCTTCGACCCACGTCGGCGCCATCCCCCAATTGGCGCGGATGCGGTCGCCGTCCTTCCAAACTCTGCGGAACACCGCGTACCCATCCTGGTACTCGGCAGGCTCGCCATCGTCCGAGACCTCGAACGACACGTCCTCCGCCCAACCCGGGATGCGGACCCGCACTGCGAACTCGGTCGGCCTGTCGAGCCGGAACGCCAGCTCGAAGTCGTCCTTCCATGGGTACTCGCCCTTGGCCGACACGGAGACGGCGGAGCCACCCAGGTTCAGCTCGGTCTCGAAGCCGATCGGCAGGTGAACCCAGAGCTCGTCTTCGCTGGCGCCGACGGCCAGCGAGCCGACCTGCCCGATCATCCGCGCCACGTTCGGCGGGCAACACGCGCACAGGAACCAAGGCGTCCGGCGATGCTGCCCGCGACTCTCGAGCGGGTTCGGGTAGAAGAACGACTCGCCGTCCAACCCGATGCCGCTCAGCGCGCCGTTGTACAGCCCGAGCTCGACGATGTCCGCGTACTGGGAGTCGCCCGTCGCCTCGAGCATCCTTTGCCCCCAAAGGAGGAACCCGATGGCCGCGCAGGTTTCGGCGTAGGCGTTCAGGTTGGGCAGATCGTAGTCCTTGGTGAAGCCCTCGTTGCTCGCGCTCGCGCCGACGCCCCCCGTAAGGTACATGCGCTTCGTCACCAAGGCCTGCCACACCCTCTCCAGCGCCTCCTCCAGCTGCCGGTCGCCACGGTCCATGGCGACCTGGGTGGCGCCGGCGTACAGGTACATCGCTCGGACGGCGTGTCCGACGACATCCGTGTGCTGGCGGATCGGCAGATGGTCCTGGCAGTACTCGCCGTTGTAGACGCCGTTCCGCAGGAGGGCGTGGCGGGGATGGTCGTTGACCGCCATCGCTTCTTCGTCCTCGAGCTCCCTCTCGAATGGGCTGGGCCGCTGGCCGCGCTGATCGATCATCCAAGCTGCGAACTCGCGGTAAGAGGCGTCCCCGGTCACTTCGGCGAGGCGGACGAGGGCGGTCTCCAGCTCCTCGTGGCCGCAGTAGCCGACCCGCTTGCCGGGGCCGAACACGGAGCGGATGTTCTCCACGTTCCGCACGGCGACGTCCAGCAGCGCCGTCTGGCCGAGGTTCTCCGCTAGGGCGCAGGCCGCCTCGACGAGGTGCCCCGAGCAGTACATCTCGTGCAACGCCGCAAGGTTGCGGTAGCGGAGTTGGGGATGCTTGAGCTGGATGAAGGTATTGAGGTAGCCGTCCGGCTCCTGCGCCGCGGCGATCTTGGCCACCGTCTCGTCGATCAGCGCCTGAACCTCGGTCGAGGGGCGGATGGCTTGGGCGTAGGCGGCGGCCTCCAGCCATTTGTAGACGTCGCTGTCGTTGAAGAACAGCCCCTCGAATCTGCCGGATTTGGCCGCGGCTCTCTCGAAGTTGGCGATCCGGCCGGTTTCCATCAGCTGCTGGTGGATGTGGGGGATCGTGCGCCGGCACAGAGTGTCCTGCCAGACGGACCAGAACGGATCGGTGACACGAATCTGCTTGGGAAGCAGGTTGCGGAAGCGACGCTGGAAGCTCATAGGACGACCCGAGCCCCACTATAGCTAGGTCCGGGGGCACCGCGCAAGCGGAAACCCCCGGTGCGGGTCGTGCCCGTTTTTCCGAGCCCGCGCCGGGGGGGCGCTTGGAACCTCTTGTCCCTTCCCGCCGTTCAGCGCGCCTTCGCGAGCGCCTCCCGGACGAGTTCCGGAATGGAGGCCGTGTCCGAGGGAACCGGCACGCCCGCCGCCTCGAGCGCGGCCACCTTCGACTCCGGCGTGCCCTTGCCGCCGCTGATGATCGCGCCCGCGTGCCCCATCCGCTTGCCGGGAGGCGCCGTGCGCCCGCTGATGAAGGCCACCACCGGCTTGGTCATCTCCTTGCGGATGTACTCGGCGGCGATCTCCTCGTCCGAGCCGCCGATCTCCCCCACCATCACCACGACCTTGGTCGCGGGATCGGCCTCGAACATCTGGAGGACGTCGAGGAACCGCGTGCCGGGCAGCGGGTCGCCACCGATCCCGACGGCGGTCGTCTGGCCCAGTCCGGCCCGGGTGAGCTCCCAGACGATCTCGTAGGTCAGGGTGCCGGACCGGCTGACCATGCCCACGGGTCCGGGCGTGAAGATGTGGCCGGGCATGATGCCCAGCTTGGCCTCGCCCGGGGTGATGATTCCGGCGCAGTTGCCGCCGAGCAGGCGCGTCCTGCCGTTCGCCTTCAGACGGTTGACGGCGCGGACCATGTCCTGCACCGGGATGCCTTCGGTGATGGCAACGACGAACGGAAGGCCGGCGTCCTCGCACTCGAGGATCGAGTCCGCCGCGAAGGGTGGAGGCACGAAGATCAGGCCCGCGTTGGCCCCCGTCCTTTCGACGGCCTCGCGGACCGTGTCGAACACGGGGACGCCGAGATGCTCGGTGCCGCCCTTGCCGGGCGTGACTCCGGCGACGACCTGGGTGCCGTAGGCGATCATCTGGCTGGTATGGAACGCGCCCTCGCGGCCCGTCATGCCACAGACGACGACCTTGGTGTTCTTGTCAACGAGAATGGACATGGAATGTTGATTCGCTCCGTTGCGCCTTTCAGAGGCGGGGTTTGCACCATCCTACCGCAGGGAGGGGCCGTGGCTGATTCTGCGCACGGAATCTCGTCCCAACGGTCGCCTTTTCCGTCCGTCTCGGGTATCCTATCGGCACGGTCCGAGAGGGCCGTCGTCGAACCGCCGGCGCGCGCCGGTGGACGGGGGAACCGAACTCTGGGGTGAATGGGGCGCCGGCCCCTAGGGTAGCTCTTGGCCCGAACCCGTCAGCTAACCCCGTAGATGAAGCGGGAGTCGATACGTTGCCATCATCTCGCCGGGAGAACCGGCTTGGGTGGGCATCGCCATCGACCCAACGCCAGTAAGGTTGCGGGTGCGGAGCCAGGTCGATGGCGACCGAACTTCCCCCGCAGCGGCGAGCACCTCCTGTTGGGGGCCCCGCCCTCGGGCGGGGCCCCAACTTCCCAGCCCGGATGCGCGATGCGCACGGGCGTTCTGTCAAACTGGTGTCCATGAGCCAGGGTGCCAAGGGCGTGCGGTTCGCCGAGCTGTTCCGTGAGTCGAACGAGACCCGCGTCAGCGTCGTGCTGGACCTGGACGGAGGAACGAAGCAGGACATCACCACCGGCATCGGTTTCCTGGACCATATGCTCACGCTCATGGCCTTCCACGGGTGTCTCGACGCCGGCATCGAGGCCGAGGGCGACCTGAACGTGGACGACCACCACACCGCCGAGGACGTGGGCATCGTGCTGGGCCGCGCCCTCCGCGAGGCCCTGGCGGAATCGGAGCCCATCGAGAGGTTCGGCGACGCGGCCGTGCCGATGGACGAGGCCCTTGTTCTGGCCGCCCTCGACTTCAGCGGCCGGGGCATGCTGTTCTTCGACCACCAGTTCCGGCGCGAGAAGCTCGGCGAGCTGTCCACCGAGTGCATCCGGGAGTTCCTCCGCGCCTTCGCCGCCCACGCAGGGATGACGCTCCACGTCCGCGTCTTGGCCGGCGCCAACGACCACCACATTGCCGAAGCGATCTTCAAGGCGGTCGGCCTGGCGCTGCACCGCGCGACGCGAAGGAAGGACCGGCCCGGGTCGACCTCCACCAAGGGGACCATCGATTGATCGTCGTTCTGGACTACGGGATGGGCAACCTGCCCAACGTCATGCGGGCCGTTCGGCACCTCGGATTCGATTGCCGGATTGCCACCGACCTCTCGGGCGCGAGCAAGGCGATCCTGCCGGGCGTGGGCGCATTCGGCGCGGCCATGCGGCGCTTGGAGCCCCTCCGCGCCGAGCTGGAGCGCTTCGTGGAGCGCGGCAGGCCGCTGCTCGGCATCTGCCTCGGCCAGCAGCTTCTGTTCGAGCGGAGCGAAGAGCTGGGCGAGCACGAGGGCTTGGGCTTCCTGCGTGGCACGGTGCGCTACTTCCCGAAGCTTCCCGGACTCAAGGTTCCCCACATGGGTTGGAACGAGATCCGCTTCGTGAAGGACACGCCTATGGCTGCCGGCTTCCCGGAAGGCGGCCAGGTGTACTTCGTGCACTCGCTCTTCACCGAGTGCTCCGAGCCGGAGGACGTCGCGGCCGTGAGCGAGCACGGCGTGCGCTTCGCGGCGGCTGTGTGTAGCGGCAACCTGTGGGGCATGCAGTTCCATCCCGAGAAGAGCGGCTCGGTCGGGCTCGCACTCCTTAGGAGGTTTCTCGAATGGTGATCCTGCCGGCGATCGATCTGCTGGAGGGCAGGTGCGTGCGACTTCGGCAGGGCGACTACGCCCAGCGGACCGAGTACGGGGACGACCCGCTGCGGGTGGCGCTGGCGTATCGCGATGCCGGCGCGGCTTGGGTGCACATCGTGGATCTGAATGGCGCCCGGTCGGGCTCTCCCAGCCCGCGCCATCTTCGGACGGTGGCAGAGCTCGCCCGTGAATCGGGCCTGAGCGTGCAGTTCGGCGGCGGGATCAAGTCGCGCGCGGCGGTGGAAGAGGCTCTGGCAGCGGGCGTCCGGCGGTTCGTGATCGGTTCCGCGCTGGCGCGGGACCCCGATCTGGCCGCGTGGTGCTTCGAGCGCTACCCGGAAGAGGCCGTGGGTGGGATCGACTGCAAGGACGGGCGCGTGGCAACGCACGGCTGGACGCAGGATTCCGGCCGGGCGGCGGAGGACCTGGCGAGGGTCGCCGCGAGGCTGGGAGCCAGGCGGCTCGTCGTCACGGACATCGCTACGGACGGCATGCTGGCCGGACCGAACCTGGACTTGCTCCGGCGGGTCCATCAGGCGGCCGCCCTGCCCGTCATCGCGAGCGGGGGCGTCTCCTGCCTGGACGACCTCCGCGCCCTGGCGGCCTTGGGAAGCGCCATCGAGGGTGCGATCGTCGGAAAGGCGCTGTACGAGGGCCGATTCTCGCTGACGGAAGCCCTAGCGGCGGTTTCAATGGTCTAAACTGAAGCCGATGGACCCAGCTGTCGTCGCGGTGTTCATACCGGTTGTGGCTCTGATGATCCCGATCACAGCGATCTGGACCAAACACCGCCAGACGATCGAGCGCATGCGGTTGGAAGCCAAGAACCAGAAGCGCGCGGAGCTGGACGAGGTCGAGAAGTTGCGCTCGGAGGTCAAGGAGCTGAAGGAGATCGTCTACCAGCAGACTCTGGCGATCGACAGTTTTCTGATGGAGCAGCGCCGCCTCGGCGGCGGAGCGTCGGGTGGCACGGAGACGGAGGTGCAGCAGCGTCTGAGCATCAACCAAGAATCGCGCGGATGATTCCCTGAACCCGCCGCGTCGTGGCAACGACGCCGCAGGGGCGGGCAGGGCAGGGAGGGCCGTTCCCGGGTCTGGGAAAGGCCCAAGCGGGTTGAATTGCCCGTCCCGATCGGATATACTAGCTAGTCGCGTCTAACGTGCCCGGAGGCCTGATGAGAGTCATTCAGCCCGCCTCGAAGCGTATCGGTCGTTACCTCGAGGCTCCGAACCTAATCGAACTCCAACTCAACAGCTATCAGTGGTTCCTCGAAGAGGGTCTGCCAGAACTCTTCCGCACCTTCAGTCCGATCTGGGACTTCACAGGCACCAACTACATCGAACTCGTTTCGTTCACCATCGGTGAGCCGAAGTACTCCATCCAGGAGTGCCGCGACCGCGACATGACCTTCGAGGCGCCGATCCGGGCGATCGTGCGCTTCGGCGGCAAGGATCGCGAGCAGATCGAGTCCGAGGTGTACCTCGGCGACCTGCCGCTGATGACGGACAGGGGCACGTTCATCATCAACGGCCGCGAGAGGGTCATCGTCAGCCAGCTGAGCCGATCGCCCGGCCTCTACTTCGAGGAAGGCGTCGACAGCTCCATGCAGGTCGTGTTCTCCGCCAGGATCATCCCCAACGAGGGCCCTTGGCTCGAGGTGGAGTCCGACCACGTCGGGGTCGTGCGAACCCAGATCAGCCAGACGAAGAAGCTTCCGCTCACGCAGCTCATCAAGGCGCTGAGCGCCTTCGAGAAGGGCAGGGCGAAGTATCCCATGGTGCTTGAGGAGGCGCTCCACCGCCGCGTCGCCGAGACCGTCGCCGACGAGGACACCGGAGAGGTGATCCTGGAGCCGGGCACCTTCCTGACCAAGGCGCTGATCGAGAGCCTGCCCGAGGAGGTGCGCAAGCGGAGGGTCCTGATCGACACGCCGCTGGCCACGAACGAGGATCTCCTCCTGACCTTCGGCACGCCGGAGACCTTGGAGAGCCCCACGCACGACCACCTGGTCGGCAAGCGCGTTCTGGAGGACATCCACGATAGGGACGGCAAGCTCGTGATCCGTCGGCTCGAGCGCATCGAGGGCGAAACCGCCCGGAAGATCGAGTCGCTGGGGCTGGAGAGAATCGAGCTGCTCGGTGTGAACCGCCTCCTTGACGAGACGCTCGCCCAGGACCCCACCACGAACTGGCGTGAGGCGCTCCTCGACATCTACAGGCGGATGAGGCCCGGCGAGGCCGCCACCGAGGACGCCGCCAAGCAGCTGATCTACGGTCAGTTCTTCGACCTTCGTCGCTACGACCTGGGCAAGGTCGGCCGCCGGTTCCTGAACCAGCGGCTCAAGCTCGACATCCCGATCGGCGTCCGCAACCTCACCGCCGACGACCTGGCTGGCATCCTGGCGGCGATGCTGCCGTACCACGATCGCCAGGCCGAGCGGGACGACATCGACGACCTGAAGAACAAGCGCGTGCGGTCGGTCGGCGAGCTCCTCGCCGCCCAGCTCCGGCTCGGGTTCGTGCGGATGGAGAAGGTCGCCCGCGAGAGGATGACCAGCACCGATCAGGAGAACCTCCTGCCCGGCATCATCCTGAGTGTCAAGCCCATCAGCACGGCCATCAAGAGCTTCTTCAGCAGCAACCAGCTCAGCACGTTCATGGATCAGACGAACCCGCTGAGCGAGCTGACGAACAAGCGGCGCCTTTCGAGCCTGGGGCCGGGAGGCCTGCAACGCAACAGCGCCAAGCTGGAGGTTCGGGACGTCCACCGGTCTCACTACGGCCGAATCTGCCCGATCGAGACCCCCGAGGGTCCGAACATCGGCCTGATCTCGCAGCTCACCACGCACGCCCGGATCGACGAGTACGGCTTCATCATGACGCCCTACCGCAAGGTGGAGAACGGGCGCGTTCTCGATGAGATCGTCTACCTGACCGCGCAGGAGGAGAACGGCGTCCTGGTCGCCCCCGCCGACACGCGGACGGACGAGAACGGGATGATCGTCGCAGAGCGGCTGCAGGTTCGGTGCGCGGGAGGGGAGTTCCAGAACGCCGCGTACCCCGTCGTTCCGCGGAACCGCGTCCAGTACATGGACGTGTCGCCCGTCCAGATCGTCTCGGTCGCGACCGCCCTCATCCCCTTCCTCGAGAACGACGACGCGAACCGCGCCCTGATGGGTGCGAACATGCAGCGCCAGGCGGTTCCCCTGCTCCGCTCGGAGAGGCCCCTCGTCGGCACCGGGTGGGAGCGCAAGGCCGCCGTGGACTCCGGCGCCGCCGTCATCGCGGAGCGCGACGGGACGGTGGAGTGGGTCACGGCCACGGAGATCCGTGTTCGGGCCTCCGACGGCACGGTCGACGTCTACCCACTGATGCACATGGTGCAGAGCAACAAGTCGACCTGCTTCACCCAGCGGCCCGTGGTGGAGCTGGGCCAGAAGGTGCTCAAGGGAGACCCCTTGGCGGACGGCGCCTGCGTGGACGGCGGCGAGCTCGCCCTCGGCAAGAACGTGCTCGTCGCGTTCATGCCGTGGGGCGGCTACAACTATGAAGACGCCATCCTGATCAGCGAACGCATGGTGAAGGACGACGTGTACACGTCGATCCACATCGAGCGGCACGAGACCGAGGCCGTCGATACGAAACTGGGCCCCGAAGAGATCACGCGCGACATCCCCAACGCCGGCGAGGACGCCCTGCGAAACCTCGACGAGAATGGCATCATCCGGATCGGCGCGGAGGTGCGGCCGGACGAGATCCTCGTCGGCAAGGTCGCTCCGAAGGGTCAGGTGGAGATGACCGCCGAAGAGCGGCTGATCATCGCGATCTTCGGCAAGAAGGCGGAGGAGACCCGGGACGTCTCGCTGAAGCTGCCGCACGGCGAGCGGGGCGTGGTGGTGGACGTCAAGGTCTACAGCCGCTTCAAGTACAAGTGCCAGTCCTGCGGCCGCGAGTACAAGGAGTCGAAGAAGCGCGAGCGGCTGGAGTGCGACGTCTGCGACGGCAACCTCCTGCAGCTCCCGGGCGACGAGCTTCCCGCGGGCACCAACATGACGGTTCAGGTCTACATCGCCCAGAAGCGGAAGCTGATGGTCGGCGACAAGATGGCCGGCCGCCACGGGAACAAGGGCGTCATCTCCAAGGTGCTGCCTGTGGAGGATATGCCCTACCTGCCGGACGGAACGCCCGTGGACATCGTGCTGAACCCGCTCGGCGTGCCGAGCCGCATGAACATCGGGCAGATCCTGGAGACGCACCTCGGCTACGCCGGCTACCGGCTGGGGGCCCGCTACCACTGCCCGGCGTTCGAGGGTGCGACGGAGACCGAGGTCCTCGCGGAGATCGCCCGCGCCGCCGAGGCGATGCGCAGGCAGGTCCTGGGCGCCTACGTCACCAGGGAGCTCGGGCTGAACCCCGGCTTCCGGCCGGACGACAGCCTGGAGGCGATGCTGAGCAAGACGGAGGCCGCGATCCGCCAGCTCGGCGAGGTGGACCTGGAGCGGCTCTCCGCACCCGTCGCGGGGCCGCCCGTGCTCAGCGTCGGCCAGCTTCTGGAGCCGGGCCACCCCACCATTGGTGCGGAGCCCCTTCTGCCCTCGGACCAGCCGGCGAACGCCCCGGACGAGGTCTACGCGGGCATTTTGGAGAGAATCCGGAAGAACGCCTTCGATCGCGCGGGTATCGACCCGGCCTCGGCGAAGTCTTGGATCCACGACGGTCTCACGGGGGATCGCCTCCCGAACCCGATCACGGTCGGCATGATCTATATGCTCAAGCTGGAGCACCTCGCGGAGGAGAAGATCCACGCCCGCAGCATCGGCCCGTACTCGCTCGTCACCCAACAGCCGCTGGGGGGCAAGGCGCAGTTCGGCGGCCAGCGCTTCGGCGAGATGGAGGTCTGGGCGCTCGAGGCCTACGGCGCGGCCTACACGCTGCAGGAGCTGCTGACGATCAAGTCCGACGACGTCAACGGGAGAGTCAAGGCCTACGAGTCGATCGTCAAGGGCCAGAGCCTGGCCGAGCCGGGCATCCCCGAGTCCTTCAAGATCCTCGTCAACGAGCTCCGCTCGCTCTGCCTTAAGGTCACCCCGCTCAAGGGGACCAAGGAAGTCGACCTTCAGGAGATCGAGGAGCTTGGCCCGGGCGAAGGCAAGCTGGCCAGGTCCGTGGGCCTCTATGACCACTGAGATGAGTTCCGCAAACGGGGCGCCCGCTAGGTGGGCGCCCGTGACACGAACGATCCCCTCGCGGGGTCTGACGAACGGGTCGAAGGGTGTTCCGGCGCCCTTCGGCCCCTCGCGCTGCACCGGTTTGGCCCGAGTGCCGGGCCGCTCTTCGTAGTCGCTCCTGGAATCCCGAAGAACCTATGTCCAATTCGAATTCGAACACTTTCGACAGCATCAGGATCGGCATCGCTAGCCCGGAGGACATCCTTCGGTGGACCCAACGCCCGGGGACGACGGGCGACCCAGAGCAGGACCGCCTGTTCGACGCGGAGGTCAAGAAGCCTGAGACGATCAACTACCGAACCTTCAAGCCGGAGAGGGACGGCCTGTTCTGCGAGCGGATCTTCGGCCCGGTCAAGGACTGGGAGTGCGCCTGCGGCCGCTACAAGAAGATCAAGTACAAGGGCATGGTCTGCGAGCGCTGCGGCGTCGAGGTCACCCGCTCCAAGGTTCGGCGCGAGCGCATGGGCTACATCCGGCTCGCCGCGCCGGTGAGCCACATCTGGTACCTGAAGAACGTCCCGTCGCCCATCAGCCTGTTGCTGGACATCTCGCCGAGGCTGCTGGAGAAGGTCGTCTACTTCTCGTCGTTCATCGTGATCGACCTCGATTCCGAGCGCATCGCGGAACTGATGCCCCGCATCCGCCAGGCGGTAGAGAAGGAGAAGGCGCGCATCCAGGCCGACCTGAAACGGCTGGAGGAGGACGCCCTCCGAAGGTTCGCCAAGGAGCTGGACGAGAATCAGGACGAGTACGACGAGCAGTACTGCCGCGAGCGCACGAAGGCGATCAACGACCGGATCCGGGCCGAGTACCGAGACGCCGACGATCGCCTCAAGGACATGGACGTGGCTGTCGATGTCCTGGGCCGCCTCCAGAAGAACGAGCTGATTGACGAGGAGAAGTACCGCGCTATCGTTCGGATGCTCGAGGCCGTCGGGCAGCAGTTCGGCGAGGACCTGCGGCCGCTGGTCCGGGCCGGCATCGGAGCCGAGGCGATCAAGGAGCTTCTGGTCCGCATCGACCTCGAAAAGCTGTCCCGCGAGCTGCGCATCGAGATCCGCTCCACTTCGAGCCAGCGAAGGACGCGCGCGATCAAGCGGCTTGAGATCGTCGAGGCGCTCCGGGCCTCGCGCAGCCGCCCCGAGTGGATGGTCCTGGACATCATCCCGGTGATCAGCCCGGAGCTCCGCCCGATGGTCCAGCTGGACGGCGGGCGGTTCGCCACGTCCGATCTGAACGACCTCTACCGCAGGATCATCAACCGGAACAACCGGCTGAAGAAGATCATGGAGATCCATGCGCCGGAGTCGATCATCAACCACGAGAAGCGCCTCCTCCAAGAGGCGGTTGACGCGCTGATCGACAACGGCCGCCGAAGCCGCCCGGTGGTGGGCTCGAACTCCAGGCCGCTCAAGTCCCTCAGCGACATGCTCAAGGGCAAGGAGGGGCGCTTCCGCAAGAACCTGCTCGGCAAGCGCGTGGACTACTCCGGGCGGTCCGTGATCGTCGTAGGGCCGCACCTGAAGCTGCACCAGTGCGGGCTGCCCAAGGAGATGGCTCTGGAGCTCTTCAAGCCGTTCGTGATGAAGGTCCTCACGGACTCCAAAGCCACCACGAACATCAAGACGGCCAAGCGGATGGTCGAGAGGATGCACCCGGCCGTCTGGGATGCCCTCGAGCAGGTGATCCGCGAGCACCCGGTGTTGCTGAACCGCGCCCCCACGCTGCACCGCCTGGGGATCCAGGCGTTCGAGCCGATCCTCGTGGACGGCAAGGCGATCCAGGTGCACCCCTTGGTCTGCCACGCCTACAACGCCGACTTCGACGGGGACCAGATGGCCGTCCACGTGCCGCTCAGCACCGAGGCTCAGGCCGAAGCCCGCGTGCTGATGCTGAGCACGCAGAACCTGTTCTCTCCCGCCGACGGACGGCCAACCGTCTCGCCGATCCAGGACATCGTTCTCGGAGGCTACGCGCTCACCTTCGTCAGCAAGGAGGGGCTCCGACGCTTGGAGGAGATGGAGCGCCTCCACAGGGAGGATCCGGAGAACAACCCGCCGCCCCGGGTGTACGCGGGCCTCGAGGAGGTTCTCTTCCTTCTGGATTCGCCCATCGTCGCGGAGCGCCTGCCGCTCAACGATCCGGTCAAGGTGAGGATCCGCCGGCCGAAGTTCCGCCCGGACTCCGAGGTGGACTACCGGGATCCTGACACGGGGATCGAGTATCGCTACGAGACGATCGCCGCGGGCACCGAGGAGGAGCGGAGGGAGCTGGTCCCGTTGGAGCAGGAGTTCGAGACCGTCGTGGTGACGGCCACCCCCGGCCAGCTCATCTTCAACGACGTCCTTCCGTACCCGCTGCGGTTCAGCGACGAGTTCCTCGGCTACGTCCTCAGCAAGAAGGCCATGCAGGAGGTGATCGTCCAGTGCCACAAGCGCGTGGGCATCGCCCGTACGATCAAGCTGTTGGACGACCTCAAGGAGCTGGGCTTCCGCTGGGCCACCAAGTACGGCCTGACGGTGGCGATCACCGACATGGATCCGCCCGCCCGCCGCGAGGAGCTCCTGCGCAAGGCCGAAGAGGACTCCAACCGGTACATGACCGCCTACCGCACGGGTCGCACCAGCTACAAGGAAATGACCGACCACATGCGCAAGCTGTGGAGCGAGACGACGGAGGAGGTAGGCCGTGAGATCGTCAAGAGCCTCGACCAGTTCAACCCGCTGTACATCATCACCGACTCCGGCGCCCGCGGCAACATCAAGCAGCTGACGCAGCTCGCCGGCATGCGCGGCCTGATGCTGAACCAGTTCAACGAGATCATCTACGAGCTGCCGATCAAGAACTCGTTCCACCGGGGCCTCTCGATGCTCGAGTTCTTCGTCACCACGCACGGCGCTCGAAAGGGATTGGCGGACACCGCTCTCCGAACGGCGGACGCCGGCTACCTCACTCGCCGCCTGGTGGACGTCGCGCAGGACGTGATCGTTCGGGCGGAGGATTGCGGCACGACCGAGGGAGTGGCCGTTCACCGCGTCATCAACGAGGGCGACACCATCGAGCCGATCGGCGACAGAATCTTCGGGCGAGTGTCGCTCTCGACGATCACGAACCCGGACACGGGCGCCGTGCTGTTCGGCTACGGCGACGTCATCACGCGGGAGCAGGCCGCCGAGCTGACGCGGATCGAGGACTCCTTCTACAAGCGTTACTCGGTCGTCGACGAGGCCGAGAAGCAGCAGCTCTCCGAGCGCTACCGGGCCTGCGGGTTCGGGCAGACCGAGCACGGCCTCCTGACCGTGACGGTCCGCAGCCCGCTCACCTGCGACCTCGAGCTGGGCATTTGCTCGCACTGCTACGGCGTGGACCTGTCCACCAACAAGCTGGTGGAGGTCGGCGTGGCCGTGGGCATCATCGCGGCGCAGTCGATCGGTGAGCCGGGCACCCAGCTGACGATGCGCACCTTCCATACGGGAGGCACCGCCTCTGGAAGACAGCTGGCCGGCACCAGCCAGTACAAGACCGGTCGGTTCATCCGGCAGTTCATGGAGGACTTCCAGTCGGCAGCCTCCGACGCGGACGAGGAGCTCGACCCCAGCAAGATGCTGGAGTGGCAGGAGAAGGTGGTTCGGGGCCTCTACACGAAGGAGGTTCTGAACGTCGAGGTTGAGGAGCCTGCGAAGAAGAAGAAGACCGAGCGGCAAACCAAGGCGGAGACCAAGCTGGCCGAGAAGGCCGAGGCGGAATCCCGCAAGCGCTGGGAGCAGGCCCGCAAGACGTTCTTCTACGCATGGACCGGCGAGTCGTCCGGCATCGTCCGCGTCGAGGAGATCTTCGAGGCCAGGCGGCAGCCCCGAGGCAAGGCGATCATCTGTCCGATCACCGGCATCGTCCGGAGCATCACCGATTCGCCCTTCGGCCGATGGGTCGTCATCGAGGGAACCCTGCCGGTGGACACCTCCCCGAGCAAGGATGCCTTCATCTCCGAGAAGCAGGATTGGCCGGTGGAGCCCGGAACGGACAGCCAGCTGGATCGGCTGATCGGTCAAAAGCTCACGGCGGCGAACCTCTCGGTGATCCGGCGGAACCCCGAGATCAAGACGATTCGGGTCAACTACGCGATCAACGTTCCCCCGTACGGCGAGTTGCCGATTCGGGAGGGGCGGCGCGTGGTGAAGGGAGACCCCCTCACGTACGGCCCGTTGGACCCGCACGAGGTGCTGGAGCTGGCTGGCGCCGAGGAGGTCTACAACTACTTCATCCAAAACCTGCAGGGCGTGTACAAGGCCCAGGGCGTGGACATCAACGACAAGCACATCGAG
>DPBN01000060.1 GCA_003516955.1 Armatimonadota bacterium
CCTGCGCGCGGCGCGCGCCATCGACGAGTTCGTCCTGGCCGGCGGCCCGCAGACGCTCGAGCCGGCGTTCACGTTCCACGGCTTCCGCTACGTCGAGGTCGCGGGTCTGACCCACCGGCCCAAGCCGACGGACGTGGTGGGAGTGGTCCTGAACTCCGACCTCGACACCACCGGCCGGTTCCAGTGCTCGCACCCGCTCGTCAACCAGCTGGTGCACAACATCCTTTGGGGACAGAAGGGCAACTACCTGGACGTGCCCACCGACTGCCCCCAGCGCGACGAGCGGGCGGGCTGGACGGGCGACGCGCAGTTCTTCATGGGCACCGCGGCCTACATGATGGACGTCGCGCCGTTCTTCTCCAAGTGGCTCGAGGACCTCGTCACGGACGGGCAGGACGCCGAAGGCGCCTTCCCCGACATCGCCCCGAACCTGAACCTCGGCACCGGGAACGTCGCCTGGGGGGACGCGGCGCTGGTCTGCACCGAGCGGATCCACCGCGTGTACGGCGACCGCCGCGTGCTGGAGCGCTACCTGCCCGCCTTCGAGCGGTACGCCGAGTACATGGCCCAGCGCAGCGAAGACGGGGTGCGCGGCTACGGCGCCTACGGCGACTGGCTGAACCTGGGCGGCGGAGCCAAAGCCGAGGTGATCGGAACCGCCTACCACGCCCAGATGCTGCGCCTGATCGCCCAGATGCACGCCGAGCTGGGCCACCAGGAGCAGGCTCGGCAGTGGGCCGAGCGCGCGGACCACGTGAAGAGGCGCTTCCAGGAGCTGTTCGTGGCCGAGGACGGGTCGATCCTGGAGAGCAGCCAGACCGGCTACGCCCTGGCCTTCGCGTTCGACTTGGTGCCGGACGATCGGCGCGCCAAGGCGGCCGCCAAGTTCCGGGAGGAGATGGCCAAGCACGGATTCAAGAACGCCACCGGGTTCATCGGCACGCCGATCCTTCTGCCGGCCCTCCAGAAGGCCGGGCTGGCGGACGTCGCGCAGAGGGTCCTGCTCCAGGAGGAGTTCCCCAGCTGGCTCCTGCCGGTCAAGCTGGGCGCCACCACGATCTGGGAGAGGTGGGACGGATGGCTGCCGGACCGCGGCTTCCAGGACCCCGGGATGAACTCCTTCAACCACTACGCGTTCGGCTCGGTCGGGCAGTTCCTGTTCGAGTCGGTGGCCGGCATCCGCCCCGCCGAGCCGGGGTTTCGGCGCGTCCGGATCGAGCCGCTCCCCGTGCGCGGCCTGACCTGGGTGGAGGCCTCCTACGAGAGCATCCACGGCCCGATCGGCGTCTCGTGGCGCAAGCGCGGCAAGCGGCTCCAGCTGAGCGTGACGGTCCCGCCGAACGTGCAGGCCGAGATTCCGATTCCGGCCGACGCCTCCACCGTGCGGCTGGACGGCAAGCCGCTGCCGGCGGGCACCGGGTCCACCCTGTCGCTCGGCTCGGGCGCCTACCGGCTCGACCTGCCGCTCGTGGAGCCATGAACCGTCGCGAGTTCTTCCGACAGGCGTTCACGCTGGGCCTCGGCTCGAAGCTGCCGGGGCCCGGCCCCCAGGCCAAGCCGAAGCCGGTTGGAGGCGTGACGGGCGGAAGGTTCCTCACGATCAACCTGCTGGTCCGGGTGAACCAGATCGAGGCCGGGCGAGGCAAGAACCTGGGAGAGGACGAGAGCCGCTGGCACACGCTGGACAACGTCCGCAAGCTCCGCGAGGCGATCGCCCGGGCCGTTCCCGGCGCGAAGGTCGGCTGGGGGTTCAGCCCGCTCGCGCTGACCGATCCCAGGGACAACTACCGCGCGATCCGGGAGTACGCGCTGGAGTGCCACGCGGAGAAGGGGGACGAGCCGACCCTCACCATCGGCGGGTTCTTCGCCAACATGCACAACACCCGCGAAGAGGTGGACCGCGACATCGCCGATGGGCTGGCGGCGCTGGCCGACTGGGTCGGAGGCGCCTACAAACCGCGGTTCGCTATCGCCGGCTTCCTCTCGGCGGCCAACCTCAAGACGCTCGCCGACAAGCACGGGGTGCGCGCCTGCCAGGGGCACATGTGGAGCCAGCACGCGATCGACCTGGGGGACAGCGACGGCTCGATCGCCTACCCCTACTACCCCTCCACCGAGCACTCCCTCAAGCCCGCGCAGGGCAAAGCCGACCGCATCGACTGCCTCAACCTGGACGGCTGGACCGTGGACTTCCTCGCCGCGAGGCGCGCAGGCACCGGGCCGGGCTTCAACAGCCGCCTGGGGCTGGGGCCGATCGAGGCGCTCTACCAAGGCAACATGCCGATCGCCCAGGGCCTGTTCGAGATGATGGAGACCGCCTCGGCGCACTACGACCGGGGCTTCCAGCTCAACGGGTTCGGCTGGTGCACGCTGGCTTGGGAGGCGTCGCTGCTGGGGCAGTTCGGCGACCGCACGCCCGAGTTCGAGAAGTTCCTGCGCGAGGCCGCCGCGCGGTGGGACGGGCTGAGGGTCGTCTCCATGGGCGAGTTCGCCGAGGCGTTCCGACGCGAGTACAAGGACAACTCCGGCCTTGTCTACCGGTTCCTGCAGCGGGGGACGGGGGTGTTCGGCTCGGACGCCGAGCTGGAGATCCGGTGGCACATGGACCGCCGCCTGCGCCTCGCCATCCTGCGCGACTGGACCGAGCGCTCCCCGTGGAAGGTCATCGACCTCACGCGCTACGACCTGCCCGCCAAGGAGCCGGAGCGGCCCCAGCGCGACTGGAGCCTGATGAACCGGATCAACCAGAAGGGGCTCCGCCCCCAGGACAAGCCGAGGCCGTTCGAGGAGCTCGCCCCGGAAGACCGCGAGTACGCGCGCGAGGCCTACGAGGGTCTGCTGAAGATCGACTGAAGGTCACTCGTCGAACAGAGCCGGCGGCTCCGTCCGCTTCGGCTCGGGGATGCCGAGGTGCCGATAGGCCAGGCTGGTGGCGCATCGGCCGCGCGGCGTTCGCTGGATCAGGCCCTGCTGCAGCAGGTACGGCTCGTACACGTCCTCGATGGTCCCCGCGTCCTCGCCGGTGCT
>DPBN01000332.1 GCA_003516955.1 Armatimonadota bacterium
GGCGACGGGCGCGAGGGCGACCGACGGCGGAATGGACGGTGCCGAGCCGAAAAGCGGCATCGGCAACAGAGTGGCGAGGCTGACGAGAGTCGTGAGCATGTTCCTGCCTCCATGTTCCCCCTTCTCCGGGGCGCTCGCGATTCGACCGGTCCAAGGAACGAAATGGAGCAGGAGACTCGGCTTGAGACGCGATGGACGACGCCCGGTTCCGCCGCGACGTCGCCCGAATCTTCGCCTACCGGTCCGAAAGGCTGCCCGAGCTCTTCGGCCGCCGAACCCAGTCTCAGAACCGGAAGCCGTCTTCCTCCTTGGAGCCCTTTCCCTCCTCGATGCCTGCTAGCTTCGTGATGAGCCGCTTGTCGTCCGGCTTGACCTTGGCGGCCTTGCGGCAATCCTCCGCCAACAGGTCCGCGAGAACCTCGACCACCTCCCGGATCTTGGACCGGGAGCTGAGCCGACCCTCCGCCACCACCAGCTGGCCGGCGCGCCACACGACGACGGGCCGCACCCGGAACGGCACAAGAATGCCGCAGCGGTAGGCGTGCAAGTCCACCGACACGGCCACGGAGCCGTCGCCGACCTCTGCCGTTGTCAGCTCCAGCGACAGCCACGAGAAGCCCCGATCCCAAGCGAGCAGGCTCGAGCCGGGATCCTTGGCATCCTTGGTACGCGCCACGAACCGCTCAAGGGACTTGTCGAAATCGTCCAGGATCTCCAAGCCCGCATCCTTGAGCGGCGTGGACACCCACCTTCGCAGGTCGGACTCCGAGACGGCACCCTTCAGCTCCTTCGGGATGTCAGGGATCACGAGGGTCACCTCCGTCCAGCCGAACAAGTCGAGGAAGCTGTCGTCCTCCTTCTCGTCGGCGCGGGCGGCCAGCGACAGAGTGGCGACGGGCGCGAGGGCGACCGACGGCGGGATGGACGGTGCCGAGCCGAGAAGCGGCAACGGCAACAAAGCGGCGAGGCTGACGAGGGTCGTCAACATCTTCGTACCTCCTAGTACCTCCTTCCCCATCCATCGCCGAATTCCACCGTCCGGCCCAACTTCGCAGGAAGAACCGGCAATTGGACCGAAGAAATCTCCATGGACGACGCCCGCGTCCGCCTGATCGTGTGCACCGTCGGCGGCTCGCCGGATCCGATCGTGCTGTCGATCAACCGCGACCGACCCGACGCCGCGCTGTTCGTCGTTTCGCAAGAAACCAAGCGCGTTCTGGACGAGCAGATCCACCCGAGGCTGGAGAAGGCGCCCAGGCTGTGCGACATCGTCGTCGTCGATCGGGACCGCCTCTCGGACTCGTTCCGCGGCATCTCCTCGAAGATCCGCGAGAAGCTCCGGGAGTGGCAGGTGAGTCCGAGCGAAGCGGTCGCGGACATCACCGGCGGCACGAAGGCGATGGCCGGCGGACTGGCGCTGGCGGCGGCCGTTCTGGGCCTGCGAACGCGCTACGTCGCGGGCAACCGGCCGGACCGGCTGGGCGCCGTCGAACCCGGCACAGAGACGCCCGTCGACGAGGCCAATCCGTTCGAGCTGTACGCCGTTCTGCAACAGGAGGAGGCCGCAAGAATGCTGGCCGAGGGATACCCCGGGGCGGCGGCGAGGGTCCTGGAAGAGGCCCTGCGGAAGAGCTGCTCCACCGAGCTGAGGGCGAGGATCGGGGCCTTGGCCGGCCTGTTGAGAGCGCTTGAGGCGGTGGACCGCTTCGCCTTCAGCGCTGCCAAGAGCGATCTCGGCAAGGCCCTCGACAGGCTGGAGATGGAGCCGCGGCTGGTGGGCGGTCCGGTCGTTCTGGAGCGTCTGCGGAACCTCAGGGACCACTGGGAAGCGTGCGGCTCGATCGTCTCCTCGGGCAACAAGCCGCAAGATCGGCCTCAAACGCCGCTGATGCTCGAGCTGATCGCCAACGCCCGCAGGAGGCGTGCTCGCCGGGAGTTCGACACCGCCGTGGCCTGCCTCTACCGAGCCACCGAGATGTTCGCACAGGATCTGCTGTGGCGGGCGTTCGGCGCGAATCGTGGCCGGATCGGCGCCGACAACCTGCCCGAGGAGGCCGTCTCCCGCCTGCAGGCCGACGGCTTCGCCCCCGACTCGTCTGGCTTCTACAAGCTAGGACTGGCGCGCAGCTTCGATCTGCTCCGCTACGGTCCGGAGGAGCTCCGTCACCATGCCGGCGTGTACGAGGCCCTGAAGCCGCACCTGGAGTTCCGCAACGCCAGCATCCTCGCCCACGGCGTGGCCTCCGTCGACGAGAAGAAGGCCCTGGAGTTGGAGGAGGCCGTCCTCCAGCGCCTGGACATCGCGCCAGACGACCTTCCAGACTGGCCGAGCATCGTCCTCTCCCTCGAGTGACCCGGAAGTCCTACCGAAGACCTATGGCCTGCCGACGTCCGGCGGGCCGGGCCGTAGACCGGTCGTGAGGCTTGGAAGCCTCGCTACGGAGAAAACAACGATGCTGAAGAAGACTCTGCTCGCTTTCGGACTGTTCGCGCTGGCGCTGACCGGCGCCCGCGCCCAGACCAAAGACATCGTCGACACCGCGGTCGGTGCAGGTCAGTTCACCACCCTGGTGAAGCTCGTCCAGGAGGCCGGCCTGGTGGACACCCTCAAGGGCAAGGGTCCGTTCACGGTGCTCGCCCCGTCCGACGAGGCCTTCAAGAAGGTTCCGAAGGCGATCGTCGACAAGCTGCTGGCCGACAAGAAGCTGCTCACGCAGGTGCTCACCTACCACGTCATCGCCGGCAAGGTGATGTCCACGGACCTCAAGAACGGCGCCTCCCCCAAGACCGTGCAGGGCGAGGCCGTCAAGGTCCGAATCAAGGGCCAGACGGTTCGGTTCAACAACGCCAAGGTCGTCAAGGCCGACATCGGAGCCTCGAACGGCGTGATCCATGTCATCGACACCGTGATCCTTCCGCCCTCGGTCGCGAAGGCCCTCGGCCTCGACAAGGCGAAGGACAAGGCCAAGAAGACGTACTGACCCTCCTTCCGTTCCTCCCTCACTCCGGGCCCGCCATCAGGCGGGCCCCTTTCTTTGTGCCCAGGCCAGTGGCGGCCCCGGCCTGGGACCGCCTCAATCCAGCAGAGAGCGCACCACCCTGCGGCGCTGATCCGGCGGAACCGCGAACGCGCAGGCGTACTCCCGCATCGCCTCCAGCCCCCGAGCCCGTGCCAGCGCCTTGTAGTATTCGATATATCGGAATGGGCTGACCTCGCCGCGGAACAGCGCGTAGCAACGCATCGCGCGCTCCCACACGGCCAGGTCCTCCTCCGTGACCTCTAGGAACACCTCGGGCTGAAAGCCGCGGTTGTCCTCCCAGTTCTCCCCGTAAAACACCCGGCCGACCCAGTGAGGAGGAAGGTCCCCCTGGAAGGCCGGCAAGCCCGCGTAGAACCGCGCGTCCGGCAGCAGGTCGTGCGCGGCCGAGTGGTCCTTGTGGATGCTGCCGCCCCAATGCGTCACCACCAGCTTCGGCCGAGCCTCCCGAAGCACGCGAGCGATCCGGTGCTTGGCCTCGTCGTCCACCGGCAGCTCGCCGTCGCGGTAGTCGAGGGCCCAGACCTCGGCGCCGAGCTCGCGGGCGCACTCCTCGGCCTCCCTCCGCTTCTGCCGCGCGTACTCCTCCGGCGGCATCGTCTTGTGGCCCTTCTCGCCCGGCGTCAGGTGCAGCAACCCGATCGTCGCCCCCTGGCGCCGCATCGCCGCCAGCGCCATGCCCCACGCCACCTCGTCGCCCATGTGCGCGCCGATTGCCAGAACGTCGACCATCAGAGCTCCTTCCTCAGATACGCGAAGCGCCGAATCTCGCGGAAGCCCGCCGCGCTGGCTTGCAGCACCGAGTCCACCACCTTCGGGTCCATGAAGTCGTACGAGAGGTCTTTCTTCCGCGGCCCCGAGCACGGCGGACTGCACGACCAGGCCAGCAGCGGATGCACCGCGCTCGGGCGCGAGTACGTCTCGATCCGCGCCAGATACAGCGCCGGCAGCCACTGCCGCGCCATCTGCTGTACGGCGCCTGCCAGGCGGCTCATCTCCGGCAGGTACTCGGGCGAGCCCGGCGCGGGCGTGTTCATCCAGGCCTCGACGCACCGGCCGTCGAGCCGCAGGTGCAGCGTGGCGGTGCAGGGCTTGCTGGGCAACGCCACGTCCCGCAGCCCGTAGGCTTCCAGCACGCGCAGGTACGGCGTCTGGATCACCGCCGGATCCAGTTGCCGCCGGTCCGTGAAGCTCAGTGAAAAGTCATCGCGCCGCGTCTCTCCGTCGCGCGCCGAGATG
>DPBN01000299.1 GCA_003516955.1 Armatimonadota bacterium
GCCGGAGCGGGAACCCAACCGCCCGCTCCGAGCGTCTTACCAACTGGACTTGGGGGCGAACGGGTTCGACAGGGCCGGTTCGATCTCGGGTTGCGAGCCGAGGCGCCGCTGGCCTCGTAAAAAGCGGCAACAAAGCAAAGGCGAACAACAACTACGCCTACGCGGCCTAATTGACCGCGCGTCCGCCCGACCTGGGCCAGCAGGGTCGGCAGCGGGCGTGACCACCAGCTGGATCGGACTCCGAGCCGCCGCCTGAGGCGGAGAGTCTCAAACCAATCAGGCTAGGCCGTCGGCAGGCCCGCCCCGGGGCGTCGCCGGCGCCGAAGCAGCAAACCGGGGAGACGCTCGTGGACGCTCGAGAGGCGACGGTTTTGGAAGGGAGTTCAATTCTCCCCGCCTCCACCACCCCTTCTTCCGCTTAGAAGCCCGCCCGCGCGATCGCCTCGGCCAGATGGTCGGCGCTCGCCTGCAGGCGGCGGCGCTCCTCCAGGGAGAGCGGAAACTCCAGCACCTTCTCCACGCCGCCCGCACCGACGACGCACGGCACCGAGAGCGCCGTGTCCCTCAGGCCGTACTCCCCCTCCAGCGGCACCGACACCGGCAGGATGCACTTCTCGTCCGTGGCGATGGCGATCACCAGCCGCGCCACGGCCGCCGCGATCCCGTGGCTGGTGTAGCCCTTCCGCCGGAGGATCTCGTAGCCGGCCTGCTTGGCCCGCAGCTCCTCTTGGTCGCGGTCGATCCGCGCCGCCACGTGCAGCTTGCCGAACTCCTCCAAGCTCAGGCCGCAGATGTTGGCCATGCTCCAGGCGGCGAACGACGTCTCGCCGTGCTCGCCGAGCATGTACACGAACACGTTCTTCGGATCGATGCGGTACGCGCTGGCGATCGACTGGATCAGCCGAGCCGTGTCGATCATCGTCCCAGTGCCGATCACACGGTTCCTAGGCCGCGCGGAGAGACGGTGCGCCGCGAACGTCAGCACGTCCACGGGGTTGGTGACGAGGATCAGGAAGCACTGCGGACAGTGCCGGTCCAATCCGTCCAAGATTTCTCTCAGAACCTGAACGTTCTGCGCGGCGAGGTCCGTGCGCGTCTGGCCCTCCTGGATGCTCGGTCCGGCCGCGATCACCGCCAGATCGGCCCCGGCGCAGTCCTCGTAGCCTCCCACGCGAACGTCCACGCACGGATAGTGCGTGAACGACGTGGTGTGCTGGTAGTCCAGCACCTCGCCCTCCGCCCGGTATCGGTCGCGGGAAACCAGCACGATCTGGGAGACCGAGCCCACGTGCATCAGGTCGCCCACGACGGCGGAGCCCACCTTGCCCGCCCCGATGACCGCCACCTTCATGCGTGCGAGGATGGCCCGCCGCGCCGCTCAGGCCCTGGGACCGGACTCCAGCGTCACGCGGAACTCGGCCCCCTGGCCGGGCGCGGCGTCCACCTCGAGCCTCCCACCGTGCCGCGCGACGATCCGCTGCACGGTGGCCAGACCGACGCCCAAGCCCTCGAACTCGTTGTCGCTGTGCAGGCGTTGGAACGGCTTGAGGGCCTTCTCCAGCTGGCTCGAGTCGAAGCCGACCCCGTTGTCGCGCACGAAGAACCCCGGGCGACCCTCGACGGCGCAGGGACCGACCTCGATGCGGGCGTCGGGCCTCCGGCGCGTGTACTTCCAGGCGTTCGAGAGCAGGTTCTGGAGCAGTGCGCGGGTCAGCACGGGATCGGCGCGCACGGTCAAGCCTGGGGCGACCTCCACCGCCACCTGCCTCTCCGGCGAACCCTCCCACAGCTCTCCGATCAGCTCGGCTGCCAGAGCGCTGAGGTCCACGGGCTGCCTCCGCACCTCCGCCCGGGTGATCCGCGACAGGTGCAGCATGGCGTCCACCAGCTCGCCGAGCTTCTCCGCGGCCGCCACCATGCGCCGCACGCAGTCCAGGCCGTCCTCGTTCAGCTTTTCGGCGTGGTCCTCGATGAGGATCTTGCCGAACCCGTTGATCGAGCGGAGGGGGGCCCGCAGATCGTGGGAAACGCTGTAGGCGAACGACTCCAGCTCGCGGTTGGCGGCGACCAGCTCCCTCGTGCGCTCCTCGACGGTCTCCTCGAGCACCGTGTTGGCCCGCTCCAGCTCCTCCTGCAGGCGGCGCAGGTCGGTGATGTCCAGGGCGTGCTTGACCACCAGGACCACCCGCCCCTCCTCGTCGAAGTCCAGCGGCGCGGCGATCCACCGCCACCACCGCACCGAGCCGTCCTCCAGCAGCTGCCGAGTGATGAACGGCCCCACGCGTGCCCGCTGCTCCAAGACACGCCGAAAGGCGCCTGCCACCGTCTCGCGGTCGTCCGGGTGCACGAAGCGCTCGATCCAATCGTCCAAGAGCCGGCCGTCCTCCGCGCACATGCCCAGCTTTTCGTGCCACTCCTCGTTGACGTATTGGAGCCGCTGGGTCCGGACGTCCGTCACGCTGATCGTTCCAAGGACGCACTGCAGAATGCGCTCCAGCTCGCTCTGCCTGCGGACCAGCGCCGCCACCAGCGCCTGCAGCCCCTCCAGCCACCGGGCGAACTCCACGGAGCCCGCGCGCATCGACCCCAGGCTCTCCTCCAGGCCCTTGGCTACCGCGTCCAGGTCCTCCTCGGCATGGACGGACTCCGCCGTCTGCCCAAGGGTGCGCGTGACCCGCCCCATGGGCAACACCACGAGCCGGCGCAGGAGGAGGAACGTCGACGCCACGAGGATCAGCACGACGGCGGCCTCCTCCAACAGCCGCCGACGGGTGCGCTCGGCCATGGCCGCCAGAGCCTGCTCGGGACAGGTCCACACGGACACCACACCGAGCACCTCGCCGCTCGAGCCCGGCGTCTGGCGCGTGACGGAGTAGTCGAAGCGGACGTCCGTTGGGTGGCTCCTTAGCTCCGAAGCCCTCTCCACCGCGTCTCCCTCGCGGCGAAACACCGCCAAGGGCGGCTTCCCCGGGTCCTCGAACACCGCGATCTGCACCACGGCGGGGTCGTCGAACTCCCCGCGCAGCGCAGACTCCACGGACGGCATGCTGAGCTCGTACAGCGGGCTCACCAGGGTTTCCGCCAGCTTCTGCGCCTTGCGCAGGCCCACCGCCCGCGCGGCCTCGACCGCCTCGATGCGGTCCAGCCTCGATCGGTAGACGGCCAACACAGCGAGCATCGCCAGCCCCAGCGCCAGCAACGAGGCTGCGATCCGCGTGTTCAGGCCCCATCGCCTTGCAGCCATGCTCCCTCCCTCTTCGCTTCGGTGCTTCTATTCTCCTTCATGAGGGGTTCCTAAGGAGGCCACAAATCCGCACCGGTGCAACAGGTTTGGGGTCGGTCCCGCTATGGCCAGCGATCCAGCCCTGCGTCGTGGCTGCGCCCCGCACACCTCGGCTCTGGGCAGCCGGCGGGGCCTTGGCGGGATCACCGCCCCTCCCCGGCGTCTGTGCGCGGGAAGGCCTCCGCCGAGATGCCGTACCGCTTGCGGATCCGCTCCTGCGTCCCGTCATGCCGCAGCCGCCTCAGGCCCTCATCGAGACGCTCCGCCAGCTCGCGGGCATCCTTGCGCGCCGGGCTCACCGCGATGGAGAGCGGCTCGCGACCAACCTCGCCGACCGGCACCAGCAGACCCTCGCGCCGGATCTGGCGGAGATGCCAGGCCACCACGTCGGCGTTCGCCAGAGCGACGTCCGCACGGCCCAGCTCCAACGCCGAAATCTGGCGCTCGATCGGATTCTCCCCGCCCACCTCCAGCAGGGTTCCCGCCTGTCGCGCCTCCCTCGCGTAGCGGTTCCAGGCTGGGCCCAAGTCGTAACCCTGCGGCACCACCAGGCGAAGGCCGCCCATGCCCCCGGGTCCAGAGCAGCGCCATCCCTGGCGGTCCAGCTTGGAACCGCGCAGGACGAACAGCCGCCTCCGGCTGAACGCGACCGGCTCGGAGGGGAACACCAAGTCCGGCGCCTCCGCTGGCACGGCGCACACGGCGAGGTCGGCCCGTCCAGCCCGCACCAGCTCGAGACACCGGCTCCATGGCAACACGCGGTACTCGACCGTGTGCCCGCTCGCCCGAAGCGCCTCCCGAGCGAGCTCCACCGCCGCCCCGAGATCGCCGCCGGCCCCTCCCGTGAACGGCATCCAAGCGTCGGCAACGGCCACCAAGCGGGCCGTCTGCGGCCTTGGACCGGGTCGTCCGCGCTCGACGGAGGGGGGAGCCGCGGGGCCCGGACCGCCCCGTTCGGACGGCGCGTGGCCGCACCCTGCCCCTGCGGCCAGGGCTACGGCCACCGGCATCCAGCGGGCTCTCCGGCACAATGCCCCACACGCCGGTCTCATGGTGCAGGCACATGCCCGCCCGCCGTGGGACCAGGCGCGCTCGCAGCAGGCCGCAATCCATAGCGCCCTAGGATCCGCCCGAACTCGGCAGAGCGGTAGACCTCGAGCAGCCTGCGGTCCAGCTCCCTCATCACGGCTTCCGCGTTGGGATAGTCCGGCCGCAGGGCGACGTAAACCCTCCAACCTGGGAGGGTGCCGACCTCCTCCACCTTCGACCTCAGGTCCGGCCTGCTGCTCAGAACGGCCTCGAGCGGCAGCCGCTGTTCCACCGTGGCCTCCGCCCGGCCCATCGCCACCAGCTCCAGCAGCCTCGTCGTCGGGTCGTCACCCGTGACCAACGCCAGACCGCTCCCGCCGGCCCGCAAACGCCCTGCGATCGGTTCGGGATAGACGTAGCCGGACACCAGGGCCAGGCGCGCCGACTTCAGGTCCTCGGGCGACCGGTACCTCCACGCCGAGCCCCTCCTGCGAAGGATCACGAACTCGTCGCTCCACTCGGGGCCGAGACCGAGGGGCACCCGCCCAAAAACCCACCTTCGTTCGGGCACGCGGTAGGCGCACAGCACGCCGTCCAAGGTTCCCCGCCGCATCTCCTCGAGGCACCGCGCCCAAGGCCGCGTGCGGAAGTCGAGCTTCCAGCCCATGCGCCGAAGGGCCTCCCGAGTCAGGTCGACCGCGAAGCCCTCCTCCGGCGCGCCCGCCGCACCGACGTACGGCTGCCACTCGTTGCAACCGAGCC
>DPBN01000011.1 GCA_003516955.1 Armatimonadota bacterium
GCATCGCCCTGGTCCCCGACACGGGACTCGCGCCGGGCCTCGTCAACAGCCTGGGCAACCTGTTCCTCGAGCGGCTGGACGAGGCCGAAACCGTTCGGCTCTACTGCGGCGGGCTGCCCCAGCACCCCAAGCCCCCGTTCCACTACAAGCTGGTGTTCAGCATCGAGGGGCTCGTGGGCGAGTACACCGACGAGACGGTCGCCCTGCGCGACGGCGAGGTGGTGGTGATCGACACTCTCGACGAGCTGGAGGAGCTGGACGTCGAGGGCCTGGGCCGGATGGAGGCGTTCACCACCTCCGGCGGCACCAGCACCGCGCCCTACACGCACCGCGGCCGCGTGCGGAACTACGAGTACAAGACCGTCCGATACCCCGGCCACTGCGCCCTGATGCGCGTGTTCAAGGACTTCGGCTTCTGGAGCCTGGAGCCCATCGAGGCCGACGGCGTCCTCGTCCGCCCCCGCGAGGTGTTCCACAAGCTGATGCAGAAGGCGCTGGAGGACCCCGAGGACAAGGATCTGGTGGTGGTCCGGGCGGTGGCGCAGGGCGTGCGCGGCGGCCGGCGCGTGCGGCTCCAGGCCGACATCCTGGACTACCACGACAACGCGACCGGCTTTTCGGCCATGGAGCGGCTCACCGGCTTTTCCTCCGCGATCGTCGCCGAGGAGATCGCCCGCGGAGGCATCCCGCCGGGCTGCCACGCCTACGAGACTGCGATGACCGGCGAGCGGTTCGTCGAGGAGATCCGGCGCCGGGGCATCGAGGTCCGCATCCGGGAGGACTCGGAGGCCTGAGGCGGGTACACTGGCGGCGGACCAACGGCCCGGAGCCGGAACCCCGCCTCCACGCAGGCGGCTTCCAGAGACGTAGGACCCTGCAACAGCCATGAGCGCACCCGCAGCCGCATCGCCCTGGTCGATCCGCCTCGCCACCGTGAGGGGGATTCCGATCCGCCTGCACTTCTCGTTCCTGCTGCTGATCGTCTGGATCGGCATCGTCAGCCGGGGGCAGGCCACGGCCGTCGTGAACATCCTGGCGCTGTTCGGCTGCGTTCTGCTGCACGAGCTCGGCCACGCCCTGACGGCCCAGAAGTTCGGCATCCGGATCAAGGACATCACCCTGTACCCGGTCGGCGGCGTGGCGATGCTGGTGGACCGGCCCAAGCCGAAGCAGGAGTTCTGGATCACCCTGGCCGGCCCGTCGGTGAACGTGGTCATCGCGCTGGCGGCCGCCGTGGCCCTCGCCCTGCAGGGAGCGCGGCCCGAAACGCTTCAGTCCGCCTTCGAGGCGGGCGCGTTCCTGCCCTATCTTCTCGTGGCGAACGTCATGCTGGCGGTGTTCAACATGATTCCCGCGTTCCCGATGGACGGCGGCCGCATCCTCCGCTCGGTGCTGGCGATGACGATGCCGCACGCCAGGGCCACGAGGATCGCCGGGACGATCGGACAGGGCTTGGCCATCCTCTTCGGGTTCCTGGGGCTGTTCACCGGCCAGATCGTGCTGATGATCATCGCGTTCTTCGTGTTCGTCGGCGCCGGGGCCGAGATGGGGCAGGCGATGGGCTTGGCTCTCACCGAGGGTCGCACGGTCCGCGAGGCGATGTTCACGCGCTTCTCGGTGCTGCAGCACGGCGACACCCTGGGTCGGGCCGCCGAGCTGCTGCTCTCCACCACGCAGGCCGACTTCCCGGTGATGTCCGGGTCCGAGGTCGTGGGCGTGCTCAACCGCGAAGCCATCGTCCGCGGCCTGGCCGAGGCCGGTCCCACGGGGTACGTGGCCGGCTACATGGACCGCAACGTGGAGTACATCGAGGGGTCCGAGCCGCTGTCGGCGGCCTTGGAGCGGCTCTCGTCCAACCCGAGGGGGCTGCTCGTCGTGACGGAGCGCGGCATCCCGGTCGGCCTGCTCAACGCCGAGAACCTCGGTGAGTTCCTGATGCTCCAGCAGGCCCGGGACGCCCTGCGCCAGGCCTGAGCGCACGCCCCGCGGCTGAGCCGGACCGGAGGGCAACCTCCGATTGGTGTAACATACCGCTCGGATGATCCGACCTTGTTCGCGGAGGGCTGGTTGAAGCGGATCCACCGGACCTTGCTGAGCCGCCTCTCCAAAGCGAAGGCGGTGCTCATCGGCACCCACAAGAACCCCGACGGGGACGCCATCGGCAGCGCCCTGGCGCTCGCGCGGTTCCTGGATTCGCTCGGCAAGCCGTGCGACGTCGTGTGCCACAACCAGCCCCCGACCAACCTGCGCTTCCTGCCGGGCATCGAGCGGGTGCGGAGCCACCCCGAGCACCAGGGTCACGACCTGGGCGTCGTCGTGGACCTGGAGTCCGTCGAACGGCTGGGAGACGCCGCCCCCCACTTCGCGGGCTGCCGGCAGATCGTGGTCATCGACCACCACGTCCCCCACGAGGAGCCCGGCGACCTTCGGCTCGTCGATCCTTCGGCGCCCGCCACGGCGGTGCTGATGACGCGCTTCCTGCTGGACGTCCGCGCGCGGATCGACGCCGACACCGCCCAGTGCCTGCTGACCGGGATCGTGACCGACACCGGCGGCTTCCGCTTCCGCAACACCACCCCCGAGGCGCTGCACCTCGCCGCGAAGTTGCTCGAGCTGGGGGGAGACATCGCCGCGATCAACAGCCACGTGTTCGAGAGCAAGCCGGTGAGCTTCGTGCGGCTGCTCGGCATCATGCTCGCCAAGATGCAGCTGGAGATGGATGACCGCCTGTGCTACGCCGTCCTGGAGCACAAGGACTTCGAGCTGACCGACTCCACGGACGAGGCCACCGAGGGCTTCGTGAACCACCTGCTGAGCATCGAGACGGTCCAGATCGCCGCCCTCCTGCGCGAGCACACCCCCGGCCGCTGGCGGATCAGCCTGCGGTCCAAGGAGGGCTACGACGTGGCGGCCGTCGCGCGGGCCCTCGGCGGCGGGGGCCA
>DPBN01000062.1 GCA_003516955.1 Armatimonadota bacterium
AAAGCCGATCCATCTGCTGGACGAGGAAGAGCGCAAGCGCAAGCCGAACCTGCACGACCTTTGGATCGACATCGGCGCCTCGAACCGGCAGGAGGCCGAGGAGCTGGTCTCGCTGGGAGACGTGGTCACGTACCAGGTGGAGTTCCAGCAGCTGCTGGGCGACCGCGCCACGGCCCGCGGATTCGACAACAAGATGGGCTCGTTCATCGTGGCCGAGGCTCTCCGCCTGCTGAAGGAGGAGGGAGGCCTCGACCCGAAGGTCGGCGTGTACGCCGTGGCCACGGTGCAGGAGGAGATCGGCCTGCGCGGCGCCAAGACCTCGGCGTTCACCATCGCGGCCCAATCGGGGTTGTGCGTCGACGTGAACCATGCGGTGGACTATCCCGGCGTCAGTGCCTCCCGCTACGGCAAGCTCGACGTGGGCAAGGGGCCGTCGGTGATGCGCGGGGCGAACGCGAACCCGATCGTGTTCCGCATGGTGCGGCAGGCGGCCGAGGAGGAGGGAATTCCCTATCAGGTGGACGTCGCTCCGGGCGGCACCGGCACCGACGGCAACGCGATGCAGATCAACCGCGGGGGCATGGCGGTGGGCATCCTGGGGGTGGCCCTGCGCTATATGCACACGCCGTGCGAGCTGCTGAGCCTGACCGACGTGGAGAACTGCGCCAAGCTGATGGCGGCCTACTGCCGAAGGGTGAAGCCGGACACCGACTTCACGCCGCGCCTGCTGGACTAGCTCCTTCGGGCCAGAGTCGCGAGCAGCTCGGCGGTTCGCGAGATTCCGTCCGGCGGCCCGAGAAGCTCCTCCAGCTCCGCGAACGAGGCGAGCTGGGCCTCTCGGGCCGGTCCGCCCCAAACGGCCTCTGCCTGGGCGCGGATGGCCTCCGGGGTGGCGCCGGTGTGCACCAGCTCCGGCACGGCCTCCCGCTGAAGCAGGATGTTGGGCAGCGAGATGTGCCGGACGTTCAGCCGAAGGAGCCGCGCCTCGAGCGCCATGAGCCGGGAGAGCCGGTACACGACCACCATGGGGCAGCCGCAGAGGGCGGCCTCGAGGGTCGCCGTGCCGGAGCAGACCACCGCGGCGCGGCAGCCGAGCAGGCTCGCGGCCGCCCCATGCGTCTGAAAGGCGTCTTGCGAGCGCCCCGACAGCCGGCGCCAGCGGCCCTCGACTTCCCGTGCCTCTAGGGTGGGGGCGACGGCGAACTCGATCGCCGTCGGCCAGTCGCGCAGCGCCGCGGCGAGGGCGGGGAGGTTGGCCTCCAGCTCGTGGGTGCGGCTTCCCGGCAGCACGGCGAGGCGCTCGCCCCGGGCCTGGGCCGCGCGGCTGGCCTCCGCGACGAGCTGGCGCAAGGGGTGGCCGAACCAGTGCGCATCCAGTCCGTCGCGCCGCAGGTTCTCGGCCGACCAAGCGAACGGGGTGCTGACGGCGTCCACCATCCCGCGCAGGCCCGCTCCCCCTCGGTCGCGGCGCCAACAACCGGGTGGGATGAAGTACAGCACGCGCCACCCGTGCCGCTTGGCGCGCTGCGCCAGACGAACGTTGAAGAACCCGAAGTCGATGGGCACCAGCACGCCGGGCTCGCCCTCGCGGAGCCTTCGGACCGTGCGGAGGAACCCGAGCGCGGCCAGCGGGGCGACCCGGAGGGACTGCACGACGCCGATGGCTCCCCACCGGGACGTGTCCTCCCACAGGGGTACGCCCTCGGCGCGGAGCTTGGAACCCCCCAGCGCCCCCCACTGAGCCTCGGGCAACAAGGGCCTGGCATGGCGCACGAGGGCGGCGGCGTAGGCGTCGCCGGAAGCCTCCCCGGCCGAGAGCAAGACTCTCACGGCTGGTCGCCGCGGCCGTGCTTGCCGCGGTACAGGCGCTGCTGGAAGGCGATCAGGTACTCCACCTCGGGCGTGGGGGGGACCTCGCGGCGGACCGTCTCGATGGCGTTCGCGAGGTTGAGGCGGGACTTGAACAGCAGCTTGCAGGCCTTGTGGAGCGCCATCCGGGACTGCACGTCCACGCCCAGCCGGCGCAGCCCCACTGCGTTGATGTCGTGGACCTCTTGGTTGGGGCCGCTCACCAGCATGAACGGCGGCACGTCGCGCGAGACCGGCGTGAACCCTCCGACCATGGCGTAGCGCCCGATGCGCACGAACTGGTGCACGGCCACCATGCCGCCGATCGTGACGGCCGTTTCCACCGTGACGTGGCCGCCCAGGGCCACGGCGTTGGCCATGGTCACTCCGTCCTCCAGCGTGGCGTTGTGGCCCACGTGGCTGTAGGCCATCAGGTAGCAGTTGGAGCCGATGGTCGTGCACTTGCCCTCGCCGGTGGCGCGGTGCAGGGTGACGTACTCGCGGAAGACGTTGCCATCTCCGATCCGCAGGAACGTGGGCTCGCCGGCGTACTTGCGGTCTTGGGGATCGCCGCCGATGGAGGCTCCTTGGCCGACGAAGTTGTCGCGGCCCATCGTGACCCCTCCGCGGACGATCACGTGGCCTTCGAGCACGCACCCCGGGCCGATGACCGCTCCCGCCTCCACGATGCAGAACGGGCCGACGACGACGTCCTCGGCGAGTTCGGCGTCCGGATCGACCACTGCGAGCGGATGGATCTGCGGCACTACGGTTCCTTCTGTTCGTCCGAGGGGATCAGCGTGAACGTCATCTCGCACTCGGCGACGGGCTGCTCGTCGACGGTGGAGCGGCACCGGATGCGGCCCACGTTCCGCTTGAACCAGAGCAGTTCGACGTCGGTGACCAGCTGGTCGCCGGGCACCACCTTTCTACGGAACTTGACCCCGTCGATCGCCGCCAGCAGGGGCGTCATGCCGAGGTACTGCTCGTCGGTCAGCAGCAGCATCGCGCCGGCCTGGGCCATCGCCTCGAGGATCAGCACGCCCGGCATCACGGGCATGTCGGGGTAGTGGCCTTGGAAGAACGGCTCGTTGATGGTGACGTTCTTGATGCCGCGGCACGACTTGCCCTTCTCGAGGTTCAGCACGCGGTCCACGAGAAGCATCGGATAGCGGTGCGGCAGCGCGGAGAGGATCTGTTCGATGTTCGCCACTCGGATGACCCCGCGGCCCGGAGCCGCTTTCGCGGGCGCCGGGCGGCGTGCCAAGCTTACCCCAGGCGGCCTTTCGGGGCGGTC
>DPBN01000124.1 GCA_003516955.1 Armatimonadota bacterium
GTCGGACGAGGCGTTGTCCACGACGATGACCTCGAAGCGCGCCTCGTCCCGCCTGTCCCACAGGCTCTGCAGGCAGGTTCTCAAGTCGCCGGCTGTGTTCCAGCTACAGATGGTGACCGTCAGCTCCAAATCCGCCATGGTATCCGCGAGCTCTCACGAAGGCCGCCGCGTAGAGGAGCGCAGCCAGCAATCCTTGGGCCAAAGGGCCGCCGCGAACGAGCCTGTGCTTCCTAAGGAAACGCACGAGGCTGCGGTGGGACTCCCAAATCATCTGCGGCCGCACTTGGCGCGTACTCTCTCCGCCCAGGTGCCGAACCCGCACGGACGGGTCGTAGAGGCAGGGCCATCCGGCCCTCCAGAGGCGCAGCAGAAGATCGACCTCGTTGAAGAAAATGGGGAACGCCTCGTCGAAGGGCGCACGGGGGTCTCCGACGCTCTCGAGGGCCTCGCGCCGGAACAGCAGGAAGGTGCCCATCGGCTGGGGAGCGTCCTGCAGCCGATCATAGTCGAACAACGGGAGCCGGTAGGACGCGAGGGCGGAGCGGGGGAACAGGCGCCACAGCCCGCCCAGCTCGCCCAGGATGCCGGCCACGGTGGGGAAGCCCCTCACCGATCGCTGCGTCTCCCCGCCGGGGCCGACCAGGCGCGCACCGACCGCCCCGTGCCGCGGATGGTCTTCCAGCGACCGCAAGGCGCGGTCCAGCGAGTCGTCGAAGAACTCCGTATCCGGGTTCAGCGTGAGCAACCGGTCGCCGGACGCCGCCGCGAACGCTGCGTTGTTGCCCGCGGCGTAGCCCAGATTGCGCTCAGAGCGGATCAGCCTCGCCCAAGGGAAGGAGGACTCCACCATGTCCGCCGAGCCGTCGGACGAGGCGTTGTCCACCACGATCGTCTCGCAAGGCCCGGAGGGCGGGTGTGCCGCGATGGAACGGAGACAGGCCGCCAACGCCTCGCGGGTGTTCCAGTTGACGATGAGGATGCTCAGCATCGGCGGTGCCCCATGCTACCCGAGGCACCGCCGAGCTTCCGGAGTCACTCCATTTCGTCGAGCATCTTGCCGCCGAGGATGGCCATCAGGGTGGTCTTGGTCTGGAGGCGTGGAACGGGCTGGACGTCCGCGCGGGCGACGCTTGGGCCGTAGCCGGTCATGCGCAGCATCACGAAGTCGGCGCCTCGGAAGATGCCCTCGGGAACCGTGGCCGAGGTCGCGTCTCCCTTGAGCAGCACCTTCTGTTCGACCAGCCGTCGGACCTCGGCCATCTGGAGGAAGTCCCAGTCGACGTCGGCCTTCTCGTCCCACGTCTCGCCGGCGTACCAGAGGATCAGCGTCTCCTGGCCCTGCATCCCGAAGATCATCGCGTGCGTCCCCAGCAGCGTCGGGATCGGCTTCCACTGCAGCGCGAGCGCCTTGGAAAGGTCCGGCTTGCCAGAGAGGTCCGGGGAGGTTAGGTCGAACGGTGCCAGGAAGTCCAGCTCCTTCGGCACCTCGAGGTCGACCTGCCCGGCGTAGTTGGTCTCGAGGTGGAACGTGCCCGCCAGCCTCGCCGAGGGAGCGATCCGCACCGGCTTGTCGCCGGAAGGCCAGTGAGCCAAGGTGGCATCGGGTCTCGCCGCATCCGACGCGCCCTTCGCCATCTGGGCCTGAGCCCATTGGCGTAGAAGCCCCGCCTGCTGGCCGAAGCCGAGGTCTTTGAAGCGGAAGACCTTCGGCTGGCCCTCGCGGACCTTGGGCGAGGAGCCCCAGTAGATCTTGATCGTGAAGTCTGGGGGCTTGCGCTCACCCTTCGCATCCTGGTCGTCGGCCTCCGCGGGCTCGCCGCCCTTCGAGGGCCGGACGATCTTCAGATCGAGCCTCGGTCCCTGTCCGAGACCCTGCGGCGGCGCGACGAACGCGAACGCGTCCTTGGGCGCGACGCCCGGCGACCAGAGACGGATCTCCAGGGAGCGCTGTGGCTTGCCCGGAAGAAAGGCCATCCCAGGCATTTCCGGCATCTCCATGCCCGGGGGCAGATCCGGCATCTCGAACCCGGCGATCCGCATGAGGCTCGTCTCGGCGAAGTAGCCCAGATGGGCGGCCTCGGTCGACGGAGCCTGCCAGGCGAGAGCGGCGGCTAGTGCGATGAACATCGGCGTTCCTCCTCATCCCCGCAGGGATGGGACATTACTTGCAGAAGTCCAAACTCCGGGCAGGACCATCGAGGCCGACGGGCGGGGTGCCGCGCGCGCCGATTGTGCCAAAATGGTGTCCTGCGTCGCCTTGCGTGCGGCGCGAGGGGTTGGATCCTTGCCGAAGTCAGTCACGATCACTTCCAACGAGCAGTTCGCGCGACACTACGCGGACAGGCTGATTCTGCGCGAGCTCTGCGGCACCGACGGCGTGCTGAAGCTGGGCGAGCTGGCCGAAAGCTTGGAGTCCCAGGGCTTGGGCCTCGCGGCCATCCGGTCATTGCTGGGGAGCAACGCCGAGCGCTTCGCCTATCACGAGCGCCGGTGGGTGCCTGCGGTGCGCGTGGTCGCCAAGGGCAGGCCGCTGATCGAGGCCGCGCGCTTGGTTCTCCGCGCCTACGGCGCCCCGATGGAGATCGGTCTCCTCGTCCGCGAGGTTGCCCGGACCCACGATCGCGAGACCGAGACGCTGGAGCCCGCCCTTCGCCAGGTGCTGGAGAAGAGCCCCGACTTCTTGCTCGTCACGCCCGAGCTCGTCGCCTTGGCCGAGTGGGCTTTCCTGATGGGGGCCGAGTCGGTGGAGCGGGCCATGGCTCTCGCAGGGCTGGACGAGGGTCTGGTCCGGGAGCTCGCGGCGAAGACGGAGAGCGTGGACTGGTTCGACGAGGCCTCGGTGCGACAGGCCGTGCTGAACCTCGCACCGGTGTCGGTCAAGGCCCTTTCCGCCGCGGCTTGGCTCAAGCTGAACCCGCAGGACCCGTACGCTCCGATGCTGTACGATGGACGGGCGCTGTACCGCACCATCGTGACCACCCCCGGCACGGTCGTGGGCCACGACGGCGTGATCTATCCCGAGCAGCAGGCCCGCAAGTGGCTCTCGACCGCGGTGCGGCTGGCCGACAAGCTGGCGCCGACCGTGGAGGTGGAGGACGTCGCCCCGATCGAGGTCCAGCCGGAGGACGTGGACCGGATGGTGGCCCGCATTCTGGCCTCCGAGGAGTCGGTCCCCGCGACGAAGCTCCTCGAGGAGATGTACGAAATCACCATCGCGAACAAGACGTTCCCGGACGACCTGGCCAACGTGATGGCGGCGCTGAAGGCCCGGCCGGACGTGTGGTGGGTCGGCGGCGACCGCTTCCGGAGGCCTGGCACGGCGCCGGAGTTCATCTACGAGGTTCCGGAGCCGTTCCAGTACGTGGACACCTCCGGGCTGTTCCTGAACGAGGATGGGGAGCCGATCGACGCCGAGCTGAGCGACGACGGCCTCAGCACCTCCCTCCGCAAGCTGCTGAGCCACCCGCTGGCCATGGACGTTCTGGACGAGGACCCGGTGCCCGTCCCCAAGGTGCAGCAGGAGTCGCTGAACCTCGTCCTGAAGTCGATCCACCGCGAGCTGGGCACGTTCCCGCTCTGCCAGATCCCCACCGGTTGGCTCTCGCCCGAGCCGAAGGTCCAGGAGCTCATCTGGGTGGACCCGAACGGCAACGAGATCCAAGCGTGGGTGAACCACGAGGCCCGGCTGATCTTCGGCCTGATCGACTGGTGGTTCGAGCAGCCCATCGAGAACGGAGCGGTGTTCACCCTCACCAAGACCCCGCGGCCGAACGTGTTCGAGTTCGCTTGGTCGGACCAGCCGGACCCCGTGGTGTTCATCAGCAGCCAGCGCATGGAGGAGCTGAGGAGCATCCAGGAGCGGTCCGCCGAGATGAGCACGTTCGACATCCTGATCGACGTGATGGCGCACTGGCCCAAGGGCGCTGAGTTCCTGACGCTGCTGGCGGAGGTGAACGTGGTGCGCCGGACCAAGCGCCGGCTGGTCGCCTCGCTTCTGAGCAGCTACCAGTGCTTCTACCAGCGGCAGGGCTCGCCCGTGTGGCACTTCGACTCGAAGAAGGTCTCGGACGGGTTCGACAAGACGAAGAGGAAGTTCATCCTGAAGAAGTAGCCCGATCGGCTATAATGGCGTTTCGGAATTCCAATGGCTAACAAGAAGGCAAGCAAGAAGGACCTGCGGCAGTCGGCCAAGCGCCGTATCCGCAATCAGAGCACGAAGAGCGCGCTGAAGACGTTCGTCAAGAAGGTGCGCACGCAGGTGGCGGCCGGCGACGCCGAGGCGGCGAAGGCGGCGCTCGTGCAGGCCGTGAGCGCGCTCGACAAGGCTGCGGAGCGGGGAATCATCCACAAGAACCAGGCGGCCCGGCGCAAGTCGCGCATCGCCAAGCTCCTCGTCAAGGCCCAGACGCAGTCCTGACCCGCGCCGTTCGACGTTGAGGCCCCGCGGCTCTGGAGCGGCCCGCGGGGCTTTTCCGCGAGCGAACCATCCGCCGTCGCCTGCCCGTCCCTAATGGTGTGAGGCGGCTGGTTCCGATTCTGCTCGCAGCGTTCTGCTCCTCGACGGCGCTCGCCCAAGGGCACATCCTTGGCCGAACATCCGCGTACGTGTCCGGCTTCGCACGGCCGGTCTGCGGAGCGGAGGTGCTCCGGGCCGTCTGGTCGACGGACGGTCACCGGATCTGGATCTACCGCCGGCTGCTCTCGGTGGATCGGTCCGGGTTCGTGCAGGCCCTGAAGGGGGCGGTCACCCCAGCATCGCCGGTAGAGGCCGGCTTGGCGCCGGAGGAGCAGGTGCTGGTGTACGACGTGGAACGCGACTCCGGCACCGTCGTCTGGCGCGCCCCGTCGACCGAGGCGCACGTGGAGGGTCTCGCCCCGCTCGGTTCCCATCGGGCTCTGGTGCTCGTGACAGAGCTGAAGCCGGACCAGCCGAGGCGTCAGACTCTTCTGCGCCTGTCGGCGCGGGGCGAGCGCGCGGCCGTGGTCGCCTCGTTCGAGGACTCCACGACCGTGTCGCTCCTCGCCCACACCGATGCCAGCGTCGCCGTACCCAAGGTTGCCCTCGTGGAGCTCGGACCGGTCCATCGTGTGTTGCTGGCGTCGTGGAGCGGCGTGCAACCATCGGTGGAAGTGCCAGGCGTGGTGAGCTCGAAGTTCTCGCGTGGCGCCTTCTGGGTCTCGACGAGTGCTGAGGGGCGTTGGATCCGCGTGGACCCGGCGACGGGCGCGGCCACGGAGCAGGCCCCGCCAAAGGACGACGAGGAGGAGCTTCCGCTGGCGTGGGAGACGGTGTCTCCAGCCAAGGGGCAGGGAGCGCGGCCGGCCAGGTTGCTGTGGATCGGCCTGCAGAGCGGACCGGACGATGCGGCCGGCCGGTTTCTGCTGAGCGCCGACGCCGGCGAGGTGGCGGCGGTGGCGCCGGACAGGAGCGCCGTGGTGTACGTGGTCGACGGCGTGGCCCTGGTTCGAGAGCTTTACCCGGTTCCTGTGGAGACCTTGCAGAGGCAAAAGCGCGAGGCGGCCGAGGAGGTCGCTCTCTCCCGCGCCAAGCAGGTGGGTCTGGCCATGATGATGTACGCAGCCGACTATGGCGGCGTGCTGCCGCAGGACGCCGCCGACATTGCGCCCTATCTGCGCAACCGCGACTACCTGGATGGGTTCGTGTTCACGGCCCGAGGGCTGAGCGTCAGGAACATCGCGGATCCCGGCGGCACGGAGATCGGCTACTTCCCCTTCGAGGGCGGGCAGCGCATCGTCGTGTTCGCCGATGGCAGCGCCAAGAAGCGGCCGTGAATCCCCAAGCCCTTCCGCCAGCGTAGGAAAGGAAGGATGTTGGTGGTGGGGATCGGCAACTCTCAGCGAGGAGACGACGCCGCCGGGTTGCTGGTCGCCCGCGAGGTGAGCGGCAGGTTGCCCGACGGTTGGAGGGTCCTGGAGTTGGAGGGGGAGGGGACGAGCCTGCTGGAGGCATGGGCGGGCGAGGAACGGGCGATCGTGGTCGATGCGATGCGGTCGGGTCAGCCGGTCGGCACGATTCGCCGGTTCGACGCGCACCGCGAGCCCCTGCCGTCCGAGGCGTTCCGAGTGTCGTCGCACCTGTTCGGTCTTGCCGAGGCGATCGAGCTGGGGCGCGTGCTGGACCTCCTTCCGCGCAGGCTGACCGTGATCGGTGTCGAATGCGGGGACTGCGCCATGGGGAGCGAGCCGGGACCGGAAATGCGGGCCGCGATCCACCGTTGCGTCGAAGTCGTGCTGGAGGAAATCGGGCGGCACGGTGAGGCGGACTGAAGTGCCCGTCTGTCGTCGTCGTTGGGTCGTTCGGGGATTCGTCCAGGGTGTTGGCTTTCGACCGTTCGTGTGCCGCTTGGCGACGGACCTTTGCCTAAGCGGATTCGTGGCGAACACTCCGTTCGGGGCTCTGATCGAGGCCGAGGGAGCGGCGGATGCTCTGGAAGACTTCGAGAGCCGCCTGCAGACGGAGTTGCCGGCCCCGGGGTGGATCGCGTCGATCGAAAGGTGGGACCTGTCGCCGAGGGGCGAGGGCGGCTTCGAGATTCTGCCCTCCGAGGCGCGCGGCGAGACCTCCGCGCTCGCGCTGCCGGACCTGAAGGTCTGTCCGGAGTGCCTGCGGGAGGTGTTCGATCGTGCGGACAGGAGGCACCGATACCCTTTCGCGAACTGCACACGGTGCGGGCCGAGGTACTCGATCCTCCTGCGGCTGCCCTACGACCGCGCGAACACCACGATGGCGCGGTTTCCGATGTGCCCGGACTGCCGACGGGAGTACGAGGATCCGGCCGACCGGCGGTTTCACGCGCAGCCGATCGCTTGTCCGGCCTGCGGGCCGCGGCTCCGGCTGCTCGCGCCGGACGGTCGCCTGCTTGCCGAGGCCGAAGACGCGTTGAGGCTGGCCGAGGAGGCGCTGCTGGAGGGCCGGATCGTAGCGCTGAAAGGAATCGGCGGCTTCCAGCTGCTGGTCGACGCTACCAACGACGCGGCGGTGCGGAGGCTGCGGGAGCGCAAGGCCCGCGAGCACAAGCCGTTCGCCGTGTTGGCCCGCGATCTGGAGACCGTCGGCGCGTGGGCCTTCGTGAGTCCGGAGGAGGCGGCAGCCATGGAGTCCTCGGCCGGTCCGATCGTTCTCGTGAAGAGAAGGGACGGCGCGCCCTTGGCCCCGTCGGTCGCTCCGGAGAACCCCCTGCTGGGGGTGATGCTTCCCACCACGCCGTTGCACGCCCTGCTCGCTTCCGACCTCGGCCTGCCGCTGGTCGCCACGAGCGGCAACCTCTCGGACGAGCCGATCTGCATCGGCGAGGACGAGGCGCTTCGAAGGCTGGGCGGCGTGGCCGACCTCTTCCTGTCGCACGATCGGCCCATCCACCGCCACGTGGACGACTCGGTGGTGCGCGTGGCTAGCGGACGGCCGATGGTGCTCCGAAGGGCGCGGGGCTACGCTCCGGCACCGGTGCCCGTGGAGACCGCCGATCGGCCAGTGCTGGCGTATGGGGCGCATCTCAAATCGGCCGTGTGCCTGGTGGTCGGCGACTGGGCCTTCTTGAGCCAGCACGTCGGCGACCTCGAGACTCCCGAGGCCGTCCACGCCCTGGAGCGGGTTGCGGGCGAGCTGCCCGGCCTGTACGGGGCCGCGCCGGCCGAGGTCGTTCGCGACCTGCATCCCGATTACGCCAGCTCCCGGCTGGCGGAGGCGCAGCCGGTCTCCTGCCTGCGCGTGCAGCATCACCTGGCGCACGTGCTGGCGCTTCTGGCCGAGTCCTCCGTGGCGGAGCCGGCCCTGGGCGTGGCGTGGGACGGCACGGGCCTCGGGCCGGATGGGACGGTCTGGGGCGGCGAGTTCTTGGTTGTGGACGGCCGGGTGGCCCGAAGGGTGGCCTGCCTCCGGCCGTTCCGCCTGCTGGGAGGCGACCACGCCGCGCGGGACGCACGGCGGACTCTGGCCTCCCTTTGGTGGACGGCTCGTGGACTGGAAGAGCCGCTGCCCGCCCCTCTGGCCTCGGTCGTCTCGCCGAGCGAGGTCCAGGCCTGGAGGGCTGCTTGGGCGGCATCGGTGAACACCGCCGTGTGCACCAGCGCAGGAAGGCTGTTCGACGCCGGGGCGGCCCTGTGCGGCTTGGGCTGGAAGAACCGGTACGAGGGCGATCTGCCGATGCGCCTCGAGCACCTCAGCGGCGGCGCGGCGGAGGACGGGCCGCGCTTGCCGCTCCAGGATGGGCGACCGATGCTCGTGGACTGGGAGCCTCTGCTGCCGCTGCTGCTGGAGGAGGGGCTCTCGCCACGGGAGCGCTCCGCGCGGTTCCACGGCTCGCTGGCGCGGGCGGTGGCCGACGTCGCCGGGGCGATCGGCCTGCGCACGGTGGCTCTCAGCGGAGGCTGCTTCCAGAACGGGGTACTGTTGGAGCGGACGGCGGAGCTTCTGGAGGCCCGGGGCTTTCGGCCGGTCTGGAGCCAGCGCGTTCCCCCGAACGACGGGGGCATCGCCCTCGGGCAGGCGATCGCGGCGGTTCGGCGGGTGCGGCTCGAGGTGTGACCCATGTGTCTTGCGGTACCAGGAAGAATCCGTTGCTTGAGCGGCGAGGGGCTGACCCGCACCGGCGAGGTGGACTTCGCCGGGGCGGTCCAGACGGTCAACCTGTCGTTCGTCCCTGAGGCGGCGGAGGGGGACTACGTTCTGGTGCACGCGGGCGTGGCCATCGCCCGGTTGGACGAGGAGGAGGCGCTGGCGACGCTGGAGTGCTTCCGCCAGCTGGAGAGCGCGGTGCGGGAAGACCCATGAACCGGCTCGCGGTGCTTCGGAGTCCCGCCCTGGTTTCGGCGCTCGCGGAGGAGATCCGCCGAACCGCCACCCGCCCGTGGACGATCATGGAGGTCTGCGGGGGGCAGACGCACGCGATCGCCCGCTACGGCCTGGAGGAACTGCTGCCCGACGGGCTGGAGCTGGTGCACGGCCCCGGTTGCCCGGTGTGCGTGACGTCCGCGGCAACGGTGGACCGCGCGGCGAGGCTGGCGGCCCTGCCGGGCGTCGTCCTGGCGACGTTCGGGGACATGGTGCGGGTGCCGGGAAGCGAGGGCGACCTGTTCCTGGCGCGGGCGCGAGGCGCGGCGGTTCGGGTGGTGGCCTCGCCGCTGGATGCGGTGCGAATGGCTGCGGAGGACCCCTCGCAGACCGTCGTGTTCTTCGGGGTGGGGTTCGAGACTACCGCTCCGGCCGTCGCGCTGGCGGTGCGCCAAGCGGCCGAGCTGGGCCTTTCGAACTTCGCCGTGCTGGTCGCGCTCGTCCGAGTGCCGCCGGCGCTGGAGGCGATTCTTTCCGGCCCGGGGAACCGGGTGCGCGCGTTCTTGGCGGCGGGCCATGTTTGCACGGTGATGGGACTGGAAGAGTACGCGCCGATCGCCGCGCGCCACAGGGTTCCGATCGTCGCGACCGGATTCGAGCCGGTGGACATCCTGGCGGGCGTGCTCGCCGCTCTTCGCCAGCTGGAGGCCGGGGAGGCCCGCGTGGAGAACGCCTACGCGCGTGCGGTCGGACAGCGAGGGAACGCCGCTGCGCGCAGTCTGGTGCTGGAGGTGTTCGAGCCGTGCGACCGGGACTGGAGGGGAATCGGCCTGCTGCGCGGCGGCGGATTCCGCCTTAGGGGGCCGTATCGGGCCTTCGACGCCGAAGAGCGGTTCGACCTGCCCGCCGAGGCCCCGCGGGAATCGGGCGAGTGCATCGCCGGACTGGTGCTGCAGGGCATCAAGAAGCCCCACGAGTGCCCGGCGTTCGGCGTTCGCTGCACCCCAGACCGCCCGCTGGGCGCGCCGATGGTGTCGAACGAGGGCGCCTGCGCGGCGTATTACCGTTACGGGAGGACCCATGTCTGAT
>DPBN01000252.1 GCA_003516955.1 Armatimonadota bacterium
CGGCCGGCGCTGCGGAGCGGCCTCAGCCGCCGGCCCCCCAACAGCCGACCTCGGCGGGAGACCGGAGGCCGCTCTCGAAGATGCGCCGGGCCATCGCCCGCAACCTCTCCGCCAGCAAGCAGCAACTGCCGCACTGGTACCTGCGGACGACGGTTCTCGCCGACAACCTCGTGGCGTTCCACAAGCGGGAGAAGGCTCTCTACCCCTGCTCGCTGAACGACGTCGTGGTGTTGGCCGTCGCCCGGGCGATCCTCGAAATGCCGGAGTTCCGGTCGCGGCTCGAGGGCGACGAGGTGGTCACCTTCGACTCCGTGAACATCGGCCTGGCGGTGGCGGTCGAGGAGGGCCTGGTGGTGCCGGTGGTGCGGGGCGCGGACCGGATGAACCTGAAGGGCTTGGCCGCCGAGAGCCGCCGGGTGGTCGAGGCCGCGCGCCAAGGCCGGTTGGAGGGCGTCGGCGAGGGCGTGTTCACCGTCAGCAACCTGGGCATGTTCGGCGTGGAGGAGTTCGCCGCGATCATCAACCCGCCTGAGGTCGGCATCCTGGCCGTCGGGGCGGTCCGCGAGGAGGTGATCGTCCAAGACGGCGCGATGCGGCCGGGGCGCAAGATGACGCTCACGCTGAGCGCCGACCACCGGCTGATCGACGGAGTGACGGGCGCGCGCTTCATGGCCCGCGTCAAGGAGCTTCTGGAGGACCCCGCGTCATGGGCCTGAGGGAGTTGCTGGCCGGTCTGCGCGGGTCCAGCCCCAGCTGGGATCCCGAACCCCGACCCCACAACGCGCACATCCACCTCCCGCCGAACTTCTCGGCGTTCGACTCGGTCGAGGACGCGGTGGCGCAGGCCCGTTCCGAGGGCGCGGTGCTGCTCGGGGCGGCGAACTACTACGACTATGCGGTGTTCGAGCCGTTCGCGTCGCAGTGTGTGCAGAACGGAATCTTCCCGTTGGTCGGCACCGAGATCCTGACGTGGATGGACGACTGCGCGGAGCGGGGTTGGCTCGTCAACGACCCCGGCAACCCCGGCAAGGCCTACCTCTGCGGCAAGGCCATCGTCCGGTGCGGGGAGCCGACGCCTTGGGCCGCCGCCAAGCTGAGCGAGATCCGGGAGGGGGACTCGCGGCGGATGGAGCAGATGGCGGAACGGATCGTCGAGGCGCTTCGGGCGGCCGGTCTAGGAATCGCGATCGAAGGCGCCGAGGTTCGGGACCGGGTTGCGCGGAGGCACCGCGTGCCTCCGGAGACGGTCGTTCTGCAGGAGCGGCACCTCGCCATGGCCGTGGCGGAGAAGCTGGCCGCTGCGGACGATCCCGAGGCCGTCTCCCAGCTGCTGGGTTGCGACCCCCCTTCCGATCCGATCCGCCTGCAGAACGAGGTGCGCAACCGCCTGATGAAGGCGGGCAAGCCGGCGTACGTGGAGGAGAGGTTCGTGCCGTTCGACGAGGCGGCCCGGCTGATCCGGGAGTTGGGCGGCGTTCCCTGCTACCCGGCCATCATGGACGGCATCCTGGGCGGGCCGTCGCGCTTCGAGAGTTCGCCCGAGGAGCTGGCCGGTCGGCTGGTGGAGCGGGGCATCCCTGCGGTCGAGTTCATCCCCACCCGGAACGATCCCGGCGTGCTGGAGGCCTACGCCGTGGCGGCGCGCTCCGCGGGGCTGGTGGTGGCCGCCGGAACCGAGCACAACACGCTGGGCAGGCAGCCCATCGTGCCGTCCTGCAAGGGCGGGGCGCCGATCCCGCGCCGGGCCGCCGAGCTGTTCTGGGAGGGGGCCTGCGTGCTGGCAGGCCACCAGACGCTGGTCGCGCGGGGAGAGCCGGGCTTCGAGGAGGCCGAGGGCGGCGTCGAGGAGCGCATCGAGCGGTTCCGTTCCGTCGGGTGCGCCGCGATCTTGGGAGTGGCGGACCATGCCTGATCTGAGCGAGCTGGTTGCGGTTTCCAGGCGCTACGGCGCCGATCGGGACTTCGTGATCGCGGGCGGTGGGAACACCTCCTACAAGGAGGGTGGCCGGATGTGGGTCAAGGCCAGCGGCGTCGCCCTGGCCGAGATCGACGAGTCGGACTTCGTGGAGATGGACCTCGACGCGTTGCGCTCGCTCGTCGGGCGCGACTTCGGTCCCGACCCCGACCTTCGCGAGGCTCGGTTCAAGGAGGCGATCTACGCCGCGCGCCTCCGCCCGGAGCTCGGGCAGCGTCCCTCCGTCGAGTGCGCCGTGCACGCGCTGTTCCCGCACGCCTACGTCGTGCACACGCACGCCACCTACGCGAACATGGTGTCGTGCTGCGCGCGGGGCGAGGAGCTCTGCAGGGAGGTGTTCGAGGGCCGGGTGATCTGGGTGCCGTACACCGATCCCGGATTTCTGCTCGCCAAGTCGATTGCGGAGAAGCTGCGGGGGGCCGATGCGGAGCGGCCTGTGGCGATGCTCTGGCAGAACCACGGCTTCGTGGTCGCCGCCTCTTCGCCCGAGGAGATCGAGGATCTGACCGAGCGGCTCTTGGCGAGGGTTCGCGAGCGCGTTCCAGAGTTGCCGCCGAACGGCCCGGAGCCGAGCGACGAGCTCCTTTGGCGGCTGCTCCCGAGCCTGCGGGGGGCCTTCCTGGCCAGGGGCTGGGCCG
>DPBN01000251.1 GCA_003516955.1 Armatimonadota bacterium
GCCATCATGCGGATGTGGCCCTCGGCGCTGATGAAGCGCCTGCCGATGCGTCCGCACGGGTTCGCGCAATCGAACACCGGATAGTGCTCGGGGAGCAGGTGCGGTGCGCCCTCGATGGTCATCGCGCCGCAGGCGTAGGTGTTCGCCGCGTCGATCTGGCTCTTCGTGAACCCGAGGGCTTGGAGAAGGTCGAAGTTCCAGTCGTTCAGTTGCTCGTCCGTGAAGCCCAGGCGCGTCTTGCAGAACTCCTCGCCGAGCACGAACTTGTTGAAGGCGAACTGGATTTCGAACGCGCTCGCAAGGGCGCTCTCGAGCCGCCCGAGGGCGGCGTCGTCGAACCCCTTGGCGCGCAACGCCTCGTGGCCGATCTCCGGCGATCCCTTCAGCGTGCCGTGACCGAGGCAGTAGGCGACGATGTCCTCGATCTGCTCCTGGCTGTAGCCGAGCTTCCTCAGCGCCAACGGGATGCTCTGGTTGATGATCTTGAAGTAGCCGCCGCCGGCCAGCTTCTTGAACTTGACCAGGGCGAAGTCCGGCTCGATGCCGGTGGTGTCGCAGTCCATGACCAGGCCGATCGTGCCCGTGGGTGCCAGCACGGTCACCTGGGCGTTGCGGAACCCATGGGCCTCGCCGGCCTGCAGTGCGGCGTCCCAGCTCTCGCGGGCAGCGGCCAGAAGGTCTGGCGGACAGAGCTCGGGGTTGATGCCGACGGGCGGGATGCTCAGCCCCTCGTACTCGCCGGCGGGCGCGTTGTAGGCTGCTCGCCTGTGGTTGCGGATCACGCGCAGCATGGAGGCGCGGTTCCTCTCGTAGCCGGGGAACGAACCGAGCTCGCGAGCCATCTCGGCGGAGGTCGCATACGCCTGTCCGCCGAGGATGGCCGTCAGCGCCCCGGCGACGGCGCGGGCCTCGGGGCTGTCGTAGGGGATGCCCATGCGCATGAGCAGCGCGCCGAGGTTCGCGTAGCCCAGGCCGAGCGTCCGGAATTCATAGCTGAGGCGTGCGATTTCCGGGCTGGGGAACTGGGCCATCAGCACGCTGATCTCCAGCACGATGGTCCAGAGACGGATCGCGTGGCGGTAGCCTTCGACGTCGAAGCGGCCGGTCTGCGGGTCGTAGAACTTGGCCAGGTTGATGCTCGCCAGGTTGCAGGCCGTGTCGTCCAGGAACATGTACTCGCTGCACGGGTTGCTGGCGTTGATCCGGCCGTCGTTCGGGCAGGTGTGCCATTCGTTGATCGTCGTGTCGAACTGCACGCCCGGGTCGGCGCAGGCCCAAGCGGAGAAGCAGATGTCGTCCCACAGCTTTCGGGCGGGCACCCTCTTGGCGACGGTTCCGTCGGTTCGGTTGCGGAGCACCCAGTCTTCGCCCTTCTCGAGGGCCTCGAAGAAGGCGTTCGGGATGCGCACCGAGTTGTTCGAGTTCTGGCCAGACACCGTGGCGTACGCCTCGCTCTCGTAGCCGGTGTCGTAGGTGGGGAAGTCCACCGTCTCGGCGCCCTGCTCGGCCAGCTGGATCGTGCGCTCGATGTAGTTCAGGGGGACGCAGGCCTCCTTCGCCCGGGCGATGGCGCGCCGCAGCCGCACGTTCTTCCGCGGGTTGAGCCGATCCTCGCGGGGGAGGTCGGCGGGTTCGGGGTTGCGGCAGGCGTCGAGAACCTCGTTCAGGTGCCGGCGGTTGATCTGCGAGCCGGCGACGAGGCTGGCCACCTTCTGCTCCTCGGTGACCTTCCAGCGGATGAACTGCTCGACGTCCGGGTGATCGATGTCCAGGCAGACCATCTTCGCGGCGCGGCGCGTGGTGCCGCCCGACTTGATGGCCCCCGCGCTGCGGTCGCCGACCTTGAGGAAGCTCATGAGGCCGCTGCTGCGCCCGCCGCCGCTCAGCTTCTCGTTCTCTCCGCGGATGGGGCTGAAGTTCGTCCCGACGCCGGACCCGTACTTGAAGATGCGGGCCTCGCGGGTCCAGAGGTCCATGATGCCGCCCTCGTTGACCAGGTCGTCCTTCACGCTGAGGATGAAACAGGCGTGGGGCTGGGGCCGCTCGTAGGCGTTCTCGCTGCGCTTCACCTCGCGGGTGTCGGGATCCACGTAGTAGTGGCCCTGGGGCACGCCGGCGATCCCGTAGGCGTAGTAGAGGCCCGTGTTGAACCACTGCGGGCTGTTCGGGGCGGCGATCTGCCGCGCCATCATGTGCACGATCTCGTCGTAGAAGACTTGGGCGTCCAGGTCGCTGGCGAAGTACCCGTATCGCTTGCCCCAATCGGTCCAGCATCCGGCCATGCGGTGGAAGACCTGGCGCGAGTCGGTTTCGGAGCCGAGCGAGCCGTCGGGCTGGGGAACGCCGGCCTTGCGGAAATACTTCTGGGCAAGGATGTCGGTGGCGACCTGGGACCAATCCTCCGGCACCATGACGTTCTCCATCCGGAACACGACCGAGCCGTCCGGATTGCGGATCTCGCTCACCCTGGGTTCGAACCGGATTCCGTCGTAGGGGTCCTTGCCGGGCTTCGTGAAGTAGCGCTTGATGATCATCTGTTCGTTTTCCTCTCCGTGGATGTCGCGATGGGCGAATGGCGTCGGGTTCGGGCCGCGATGGGGCTCAGCCGTCCTGGCCCGACGGGACGGTCTGCACGATCTGGACGAAGTCGCTGGGCGACTGGAACTCGCGGTAGACGCTGGCGAAGCGCACGTAGGCGACGGGGTCGATGGAACGGAGGCGCTCCATGACGCGCTCGCCGATGGCCCAAGACGGTGCCTCGTCCTCGAAGTCGGTCTGCAACGACCGCTCGACCTCGTAGGCGGCGACCCGGAGCTTTTCGATGGGCACCGGCCGCTTGTGGCAGGCCGTGATCATGCCGTTCAGCACCTTGTCCACCGAGAACGCCTCCCGCGAGCCGTCGCGCTTGACGACGACCGGGGGTTTGAGGTCGACCCGCTCATAGGTGGTGAAACGGCGCTGGCAGTTGGCGCAGCGGCGGCGGCGACGCACGACGCTGCCGTCGTCGCCTTCGCGCGTATCGAGCACCTGCGTGTCCGCGTCACCACAGAAAGGGCATTTCATCGCGAGGAATCAATGCTCGTAGACGGGGAAACGACGGCAGAGCTCG
>DPBN01000169.1 GCA_003516955.1 Armatimonadota bacterium
GGAGCCGTCGGGCTTTCCGCCGGGCGGCCCACGCGACGGATCCCTGCCTCAGGCCGCGCCGACCGCCCTCAAGGCGTTCCGGGTGCTGCGCGCCGGCAACGTGTCCAAGTCCGGCGACAGGGTCCGCCTGACCGGCGGAGCGGCGGTCGCCTACGAGGGCTACGAGGCCTACGCCGAGCAGATCGAGGGCGACCTCAAGACCAAGGTGTTCGACCTCACGGGGTCGGCGAAGCTGGTCGGGGCGGACGGCATCGTGAGGGCGGACACCCTCCGAGTGGACTTCGAGCGCAAGCGGTTCTGGGCGATGGGCTCCTCGTCGCAGCTGGCGCCCGCGCTGCTCAAGGGGCGTGTGCTGGCCGACGTCTACGTGGAGGGCGAGTCGACGGCGGGCACCGAGGGCCACGTTCACACGGAGGCCGGGACGCTGACCACCTGCAACCTGGAGCACCCGCACTTCGACCTCGCGGCGAGCAAGATCGACGTGTACCCCGGGCGCAGGGCCATCCTTCGGCGCGTCGACCTGAAGGTCTTCGACCGGACCCTTCTGCGGGTGCCATACGTCAGTCTCCCGCTCCGCGAGGACGCCGACCGGTACCTGCCCGACGTCGGTCAGAGCAGCGACGAGGGGTACTACGTGAAGACCAAGATCGGTGTGGGCCTCGCCCGCAACGACTCGTTCGACGCCAGGGTGGACTACTACTCGAAGCTAGGGCCTGGGCTGGGCGCGGACTACGACTACAAAACGGCCGCGACGGACGGACGCCTCCGCATCTACAGCCTGTTGGGGGATACCCAGACGCTGGAGGCCACGAGCCGCCACCGCCAGAAGTTTCGGTTCGGCGAGCTGCAGCTGGACAACTCGCTGCAGAGCCGCAACTACCTGGACGCGCCGAACACGACGACGATGCTGAACCGGGCGTCGCTGAACTTCGCCCGCCGCGACGGAACCTCCCGCCTCAGCCTGAACCGAACCAGCACCGAGCAGGGGTCCTTCGAGTACACCCAGCAGACGGTCCAGTTGTCCGACTCCCGACGCTTCGGCCGGCGCGCCAACCAGAACCTGGACCTCGCATGGGTGACCAGCCGGAGCGTGGCCTCCAGCCGGATCGTGGAGCGGGAGCGGATCGACGTCCGCTACCGGTACCGGGAGGAGACGCGCCCCGCCACCGCCGAGTTCGAGTACACCCGCAGCATCCCCGTCGGAGCCAACGCCAACTTCTTCAACTCCACCGATCGCACCCCCGCCCTGACGCTGCGAAGCGACACCGGGCGCCTGTTCGGCTCCGGCTTGGGCGCCAGGCTTCCGGCGAACCTGCAGCTCTCGCTCGGCGAGTTCCGCGACCCGGTCACCAAGGGCACGCTTCAGCGGGGAAGCTTCGAGATGGACACGAGCCGCACGTCCCGTCTCTCCAAGGGCCTGTCGCTGTCCACGGACGGGCGCTTCGTGCAGGGGATGTACTCGGACGACACGGCCCAGTACGCCACGGGCCTGGGGGCCAACCTGCGGTGGGAGTACGGCGCCAGATCGGCGGTCAACGTGCGCTACGCGTTCCTCGACTGGCACGGCTATTCGCCCCTGCAGTTCGACCGGCTCTCCCGGACGAACTTCGCGTCGCTCGACTGGAGCGCGCACCCTCTGAACACGTGGACCCTGGGAATCCAGACGGGCTATGACTTCGGGAGGGCGGACGAGATCGGAGACGTGTCCCGCTGGCAGACGGTCGGCCTGCGTTCGGAGTGGCGGCCGAAGAGCTGGTTCCAGTTCCGGACGCTTGCGAACTACGACACCACGCGCGAGTCGCTGGGCACCGTCCGCTTCGATGCGCTGTACAAGCCCGGCGCCACCACCGTGTCGCTGGGAGCCCGGTACGACGGAATCCGCAAGGAGTGGGGCTCGGCGAACCTGTTCGTCGACGGCCTGAAGTACGGCCGGCTCAAGTTCAGCACGGTGCTGGCCTACAACGGCTATCTGAAGCAGTTCGAGGCCACGCACTATTCCTTCACCTACGATCTGCACTGCGCCGAGGCGATCCTCCAGGTGCTGGACAACAACGTGGGCTTTCGCTCCGGGCGGCAGATCTACTTCTTCCTGCGCCTCAAGGCGTTCCCGTTCGACACCCCGTTCGGCACGGGCACCCGCGGCCAGGCGATCGGCACGGGCGCTGGCGGATACAGCTTCTGACGCCCGTGCATCCCCAACAGAGGGGGGCCGGGGGCTCCGTTGCCGCCCGGCCCTCGAGTGGGGGATGGGGTGGAGGTTGGAATCCGTCTCAGCGGCGGCGCCGGCGGCGCAGCGCGGCGGCCAGACCGCTGGCGAAGAAGCCGACGGTCACCGGCTCGGGAACCGGCACACCGGTCGTCTGGTAGGTCGGGGTCACCAGGGTCTGGGTGTTGCCGCTCTTGGGCGTGTACACCGCGTACCAGGCGGAGCCGGTCGCGGAGTAGCCGTTCGCGGCCGCCTTGGCGGCGTTCACCGACGCGCTGTTGCCCCCGCTCGGCTGGTACAGGCTGATGTCGTCGCCGACCATCTGCCAGAGCTCCAGCTGGCGAGCGGCCTCGTTCTGGTTGGCCGAGCCGAGTCCGAAGGCGTGCTGCAGCACGGCGCCCATCGGGCCGTAGGCGAGGGTCACGTCGTAGTCGATGCTGGCCGGCAGGGGGAGGACCTTGTCCGGAGAGATGCAGAAGAACACGTTCGGCGTGGACTGCCCCTGCACCGTGCCAAGGATCTGGCCTGCGAAGGTGCTGCTGCTTCCGTGTTGGACGAACAGGCCGCTGCCGAGCGCCCCGCCGGGGTTTTGGGTGAAGCCGCCGAAGTTCACGATCACCGCCTGGGAGGCGGTCGCGGCGGCGATGGCGAGGGCGGCGAATAGGGTCTTCAGGCTCATGTTCTCTCTCCTCTTCTCGTTGATCGCCTGCTTTCTGGCGGGCGCTCGCAGAGAAGAGGCTGCAGATGGCGTGCCGAACGACGCGCCCTCTGCAAAGCCGGAACTTTTCCCAGGGCCACTCAGGTGTGGTACTCGGCGTTGATCCGCACGTAGCCGTAGCCCAGGTCGCACGTGTAGACCGTGGCGCTCGGCCCCGGACCCAGGTAGAGCAGGATCCGCACGACGTCCGATTTGAGCGCGGTGCTGACGCGCTTGGCGTCGAACGGCGCGGGCGATCCGCCCTCGAAGAGAACGTGCTCCTCACCCCCGGCCTCGACGGTCAGCCTGGCCTCGGTGGGATCGAACGGCACTCCGGCCCTGCCCGCCGCCGCCAGGATGCGGCCCCAGTTCGGGTCGCAACCGAACATCGCGGTCTTTACCAGCGGGGAGTCCGCGATGGTCCTTGCGACGCGCTTGGGGTCCTCGGTGCCGGTCACGACCACCTCGATCAGCTTGGTGGCTCCCTCTCCGTCCCGTGCGATCTGCCGGGCGAGGGACACGCACACCTCGTTCAGGGCGTTCCGCAGCTCCGGCTCGGTGGGCCGGTACCCGCTCGCCCCGTTCGCCAGCACGACGACCATGTCGTTGGTGGAGGTGTCGCTGTCGACCGTCAGCGAGTTGAAGGACCTTTCCGCTGCCTCGGCGAGCAGGCCCTGGAGGGTCGGCGCGTCCACCTCGGCGTCGGTGCACAGGAAGGCCAGCATGGTGGCCATGTTCGGAGCGATCATGCCGGAGCCCTTGGCCACGCCATAGAGGCGAGCTTGGCCGGCGGTCGCGGAGGCCTCCTTCTCCACCAGGTCGGTGGTGAGGATCGCTTCGAGGAACGGCTTGGGACTGGGGCCGAGGGACGCCGCCGCCTGGGCGATGCCGCTCTCGACCTTGGCCATGTCCAGCAGCCTGCCGATGACGCCGGTCGAGGCCACGCCAACATCCTCCGGCTGCAGACCCAGCGCCTCTGCCGCGAGCTGCGCCATCCGACGGGTGTCGCGGACGCCCTGGGGTCCCGTCATGCAGTTGGCGTTGCCGCTGTTCACGACCATCGCCCGCAAGGACCCGCCGGCGATCCGCTCCCGCATGTAGTCCACGCAACTGGCGTGCACCAAGTTCTGCGTGGTGAGCCCGGCCAAGGCGGCCTCGCGGTCGCTGACCAGCAGGCCGATGTCGTTGCGCTTGTTCTTCAGGCCGCACCGCGCGCCCGCGAACTGGAATCCGAGAGGAATCACGGCCACACCCCGTTGCGAGGAAGCCCGGCGTCCTCGGGCAGGCCGAGCATCAGGTTCATGTTCTGGATCGCCTGCCCCGCGGCCCCCTTGACCAGGTTGTCGATGACCGAGACGAGCGTCGCGAAACCGGTGCGCGGGTCGAAGTCCGCGGCCAGCACGCAGCGGTTGGAACCCAGGACCTGCTTGGTGCTCGGCCACCCCTCGGTCTGAATGGCGACGAACGGCCGGCCCGCGTAGGCTCGGCGCCAGGCCTCGAGGATCGCCGCGCGGTCCACCCCGTCCTCGACGGGCACGTGGACGGTGGTGTGGATGCCGCGAGCGAACGGCAACAGGTGCGGGGTGAAGCGCACGTGGCGTCCCGCCGCCATCTCGATCTCGGGCGTGTGCCGGTGGCCGACGACCCCGTAGGCCCGGAAGCCGCCGCTGAGCTCCGCGCACAGATAGTCGCAATCCGTCTTGGACCGTCCCGCTCCCGAGACGCCGGACTTGCTGTCCACGACGGGCGTGCCGGCGATCATTCCCGCCTTGGCCAGCGGAGCCAGCGCCAAGGCCGCCGAGGTCGGATAGCAGCCGGGGTTGGCGAGGATCCGCGCGGAGGCGATCTGCCGCGGGTCGGCCAGCTCGGTGAGGCCGTAGACCGCCTCCTCGAGAAGATCCGGGCAGGCGTGCTCCATGCCGTACCAGGTCTGGAAGGCCTCGGCCGGCTTGAGCCGGAAGTCCGCCCCGAGGTCGATCACGCGGGTCCTTCCCACCAGCAGCGGCGCGGCCTTCATGCCGAAGCCGGCGCTCTGGCAAAGGAACACGACGTCCGTGTCCACGCTCGCCGGGTCGAAGCTCTCCAGCACGAGATCCGTGTCGAGCCACGGGCACTCCTGGGCCAGCCGGGCGCCGGCCCGTCTCTCCGAGGTGGCGCGGACCACGGCCACGTCCGGGTGGCTCGCGAGCAACCGCACGATCTCGGCCCCGGAGTAGCCCGTTGCCCCGACCACCGTGGCGGTGAACCGACGGGAGCGATCTGCCATGCCGAGTAGGGTACCCCGCCTGCCGGAGCCCGTCCCCGAGCGGGCTGTTCGACGAGATCCCCAGGTATTTCTAACAGGTTCTGTGCCTACAGGACCCGCTCTGCGAAAAAAGCCCTCGGGTTGGTCGCGAGCCGTTGTACAATGCAATCGGGCCCGATGGGGCAATCGGAGGAGTAGTTATGGTGAAAGGCTTGGCGATCGTTTCCGGTGTGGCGCTTTCGGCGCTCGCCTTCCCGGTGATCGTGATCGATGATTTCACGACCGGTTCGTTCTCGTACACCCGAAGCAGCGTCGGCACCTCCAGCGCGAGGGTGACCGGAAGCATGCTCGGCGGGACGCGGTGGGCGCTGTCCAACGTGACCGCCAACCCGAACGGCAGCCAGCTCGCGGGCTCGGTGGGCGGCGGCGTCGCGAGCTTCGTGGCCGGCGACGGCCTCGTGCACGCCACCGACCTGCGCTACGGCTACACGCTTGGCGGCGCGCTCTCGGACCTGAACGCGGACCTCACCGCCGGGGGCAACAACGCTCTCAAGATCTCCTTCCTGGAGAACACGGGCAACCTCGGGCTGCTGGTCCAGCTCCGGAGAACGGTGGGCACCGGATCGCAGTGGGTCAACTACAACGCCACGGTGGCGGCCTCTTCGGCGCCGTTCGACCTGAAGATCCCGTACTCGGTGTTCGGGTCCTTCAACCTGGCGGACGTCGACCAGGTCATCCTGCGGTTCACCAACCAGCCCGGCGAGGATTACAAGCTGGGTGGCGTCGAGGCCGTTCCCGAGCCCGCCAC
>DPBN01000256.1 GCA_003516955.1 Armatimonadota bacterium
CGCAGCCGCGCCCCTGCAACGCGGCGCGCCCGAGCCGGCCCCGCGCGCGACGAACCGACAACCGAACCGCTCGGGCGGAGTGCTCATTGTGGAGTATCACCGCATCGCGAGGCAGGAGGCTCGCTGGGACCGGTCGATCCAAGCCTTCCGGCGCGACCTCGAGCGGCTCCACCGGCTTGGTTTCCGACCCGTGACGCTGTCAGAGTACCTGGAGAACCGGATGGATCTGCCGCCGGGCGCCTCTCCGGTCGTCTTCACGTTCGACGACTCGCACCCGTCGCAGCTCCGCTTCCTGGACGACGGCAAGTTGGCCCCGGACTGCGCCCTGGGCGTGTGGTCTGCCTTCGCGGCGAAGCATCCCGACTTTCCCGTGCGCGCGACGTTCTTCGTCCTCCCGCCGACGCCGTGGGGTCAGCCCGGGCGGGTGGCGGCCAAGTTCCGCCTTCTGAGGGAGCTGGGCTGCGAGGTCGGAAGCCACACGTACAGCCACGCGAACCTGGGCAGGCTGCCCGTCGAGGCTGCCGAGCGGGAGCTCCGGCGATCCTCCGACTGGATCGCCCGCGAGTTCGGCGTCCGGCCGTCCGCGATCGCTCTGCCGTACGGCGTGGCGCCGAAGGATCCTGGGTTGCTGAAGCGGTGCGGGTTTCGTGCCGCGCTTCTGGTGGGAGCAGGCCCCGCGCCCTCGCCCGACGAGCCCAAGCGCAACCCGTTCCGCCTGCCGAGGATCCAGGCCATCGATGGGGAGTACGGGCTGAGCTACTGGCTGGACCGGATCGAAGCGGGCAAGGTGCGCCCGTACGTCGCACCTTGAGGCGAGGCAGGACGGAGAAGGAAGGGGGGCCGGGCTTCGCCCGGCCCGCCATGCGGTTGTTCCAGCGCGAGCCGGCGGCTCAGCGGCTGACCGCTCCGTGCGGTCGGAGATCGGCAATCCCGGGATGGAGGATCGGGTCGGCTCTCCAGGGTCTCCGAGTCATCCCTTCGTGCTGATCCGGTCCATCCAAGCGAACAGCTCCTCCAGATCGTAGTCGCCCCCGTGCCTCTGGTTCCAAGGCATCTGGAAGTCGACGTCGTAGCCCAGGTTCCGCAGCTTCGTCGCCAGAATCACTGGGATCGCGAGAGAGGTGTCCGCATCGGCGGTGCCGTGCCGAATGCGCCAGTGCTTCGCGCTCCGCGCGGTCGGCGCTCCGAGGTAGTGCATCGGGTTCATCCGTTGGACCACCGCCGAGGGCGCAAGCTCGCCACCCGCCTTGCTGCGGCGCTGGCTGAACGCGGTGAAGTGCCGCGCCCGAAAGGCGCTGGTACCGAACAGCTCGTTCTCGGCGGTTTCGAGGTTCAACCCGTCGAAGGCAGGTGGAACCTTCATCCGGCCCATGGCTCTCACGTAGCGGTCGAAGTCGACCGCTGCGATCCTGCCGTTTTGGATCGTCAGGAAGGCCAAGCCGGACAGGTCCATTCCTCTGTCGAGAGCCCTCTGCGCGGACTCCCGAACGAAGGAGGCGACGTACTCCTTGAAACTGCCGTTCCCGTCCCGGTCGAGGGCGAGCGTTCGGTTCCCGTCCCGCAGGCCGAGGCTGTTGAGGTAGGCGGGAAACAGGGCACGGAGCTCCTCGGAGAGCGCCTTCTGATCCTCGGTGAGGGTTCCAGACACGAAACCGCGGGGGGCCTGGAAGCTAGTGTCGCGGACCATTTGGAGACGCTTGTAGTCCGCAACGCCGTGGAACTGCCACTCGTAGGCGGCGTCGGCGTTCTCCAGGTTCGTGATCGGGCAGTAAGCCGAGACGGCGAACACGTCGTCTCGGGCGGAAGCGGCACCCAGAGCCTGGAGGTAGGGCTCGTAGTCAGGGCTGTTTCCGGACGCGCCCAGGAGTGCGGAGAGCGCTCCTCCCGCGCTGGTGCCGTTGGAGATGATCTTCTCGGCCGTTCCGGGAATCAGAGCATCGTTGGCGCGGAGGTACCGCACTGCCGCCTTCAGATCGACGATGGCGGCGGGCGCCTTGCCGACGTTGGTCCCATCCTGCCCCTGGGAGGTGCGGCCGCGGGCTCCCGGCGAGGCGACCACGTACCCCTTGGACAGCGCAACGAGGGCTGCGTTCGGGTGGGGGTAGGGCTCCCAGGGAAAGGACTGCATGCCAGGGCGGATGGGCATGGCGGGCATGTAGCCGCCGACCTGGTTCGGCAGGAAGATCGGGGCCGTCGATGCGGTGAAGGCTCCGACGGATTTGCCCTGAAAGTACTCCTCGGGCACGAAGATGTTCATGCACTGGCACCTGGGATCGACGGGCTTTCGCACGTAGACGATCCCCTCGTAGGCGCGGTACCGAACGGTCTTGCCGTCCACCGTGGCGACGACGCTCTGGTAGCGGCTGGAATCGAACTTCAGGCTGTTGTCGGTTGGACTGGTAGCCATGGAGAGGAACGGACTGAACACGCAAACGGTGCAGAGAGAGACTCGCAGGCTTTTCATGGGTTTCACCTCTCGCCCAGGCAAGAGGACTGGTTGGGCCCATCGTGGCACGTGCGGCGAGGCCGACGCCCGCGGAAACGGTGCTGGGATAGCGAAATTGGGCCGTTCTCGGTCGGCAGGTTGCCTGCGCACTTGGAACCGCGAACCCAGGCGGGGTGTGGCGGGAAGGAATTAGGAAGGGGGGCCGGG
>DPBN01000317.1 GCA_003516955.1 Armatimonadota bacterium
GTCATCGCCGTGGACGCGACCACCGGCGCCACCCGCGCGATGGTCGACGAGCGCTCGCCCACGTTCATTCACTACTCCGGCAAGTTCTTCCTGGAGTTCCTCGACGACCGGCGCGAGCTGATCTGGATGTCGGAGCGGGACGGCTGGTGCCACCTGTACCTCATCGACCAGGAGACCGGGCGCGTGAAGCGGCAGATCACCAAGGGGGAGTGGGTGGTCCAAGGCGTGGACCGCGTCGACGCCGCCAAGCGGCAGATCTGGTTCCGGGCGGGCGGCCTTGACCCGAAGCAGGAGCCGTACTACACGCACTCCTGCCGAGTGGACATCGACACCGGCAAGATCGTGGACCTAACCCCCGGCGACGGGACGCACTCGATCGAGTACTCGCCCGACGGACGCTTCTACATCGACCGCTACTCCCGCGTCGACCTGCCGCCGGTGCACGAGCTCCGTCGGACCGAGGACGGCGCCCTGCTCTGTAAGCTGGAGGAGGCCGACGCCACCGAGCTGCTGGCGACCGGGTGGCGGCCGCCCGAGCGGTTCGTCGCCAAGGGACGGGACGGCAAGACCGACATCTACGGCATCATCATCCGGCCGATCTCCTTCGATCCGACCCGCCGGTACCCCGTGATCGAATCCATCTACGCCGGCCCGCACGGCTTTCACGTCCCCAAGGCCTGGGGGCTGTTCACCGGCCAGCTGGAGCTCGCGGAGCTCGGGTTCGTCGTCGTGCAGATCGACGGCATGGGCACCTCGGGCCGCTCCAAGGCGTTCCACGACGTCTGTTGGAGGAACCTGAAGGACGCCGGCTTCCCCGACCGGATCCTGTGGATGAAGGCGGCGGCGGAAACGCGGCCGTGGATGGACCTCAGCCGAGTCGGAATCTTCGGCGGCTCCGCGGGAGGCCAGAACGCCATGGGCGCGCTCCTCTTCCACGGCGACTTCTACAAGGCCGCCGTCGCCGACTGCGGCTGCCACGACAACCGGATGGACAAGATCTGGTGGAACGAGCAGTGGATGGGATACCCGATCGGCCCCTGGTACGCCGAAAGCTCGAACGCCGTGAACGCGCACCTGCTCCAAGGGAAACTCCTGCTGATCCTCGGGGAGCTGGACACCAACGTGGACCCCTCCAGCACGCTCCAGGTGGTGGACGCACTGAACCGCGCGGGCAAGGACTACGAGTTCCTGTTCGTTCCGGGCGGAGGGCACTGCCCCGGCGGATCGCCCTACGGTCTGAGGCGGCAGAGGGACTTCTTCGTCCGCTCGCTGTACGGCGTGGAGCCGAGGTCGCGCTGAGGGCCGCGCCGAACTGCGGGTAACGTCTGCGGGGATGCAGGGTCGCGGCGAGGCTTGGTGGAGGCAGCTCTCCGGCTATCAGTGGACGGTGCTGGCCGTCGCTTGGCTGGGCTGGGTGTTCGACGTGTTCGACACGTCGCTGTTCTTCCTGGCCAAGCAGCCGATGGTGCAGGAGTTCTTCGGCAAGGAGGCCTACGCGCCCGGCGGTCGCGGCACCGTGGTCGAAGGGATCATCCTCGGTTGCTTCTACGCCGGGTGGGCGGTCGGCGGGCTGATCTTCGGCATCTTGGCGGACCGCTGGGGCCGCGCTCGCACCATGATCCTCACCATCCTGCTCTACAGCCTGTTCACCGGTCTGACGTGGTTCGTTCAGACCTGGGAGCAGATGGCGGCCGTCCGCTTTCTGACCGCGCTGGGCATCGGCGGGGAGTGGGCCGCGGGCACGGCGCTGATCGCCGAGGTCCTGCCCAACCGCACGCGCGCCATGGCGGCCGGGTTCCTGCAGTCGGCGGCGGCGATCGGGCCGGTGCTGGCCGCGCTGGCCAACCTCGCGCTCAAGGACCACTCTTGGCGGTGGCTGTTCCTCGTGGGAATCGCGCCGGCGCTGCTCACCCTGGTGATCCGGTGGAAGGTGCGTGAACCGGAGCGATGGACGCAGGCGCTTGGCCAAGCCGGGACGAAGGGAGGCGCCCTGCAGACGCTCCGCGAGCTGTTCGGCTCCCAGCCGTGGCGGCGACACGCCTGGTTGGCGCTCGCCATGGCGGTGGTCGGCATCCTCGGTGCCAGCAACATCAGCTACTGGCTGCCCAACCTCGTGAAGGAGGCCAGCCCGGGCCTCGCCGACGAGGCGGTCCGCGCCCGCCAGAGCTACGCGCAGATGATCCTGCACCTCGGCACCATCGTCGGCGTGTTCCTCTTCCCCGCCCTGTGCGACCGGATCGGCCGCCGCAGCGCGTTCGCCTGGGCCTTCGCGCTCACCCCGGTCGTGGTGGCGTTGGCGACCTTCGCCAAGCCGGGCTACGCGGGGCTCCTGATGGTCGCCCCGCTGATGGGCTTCACGGCGATCGGCCTGACCTCCGGCTTCCCGCTGTACTTCCCCGAGCTGTTCCCAACCAGGTTCCGGGCGACGGGCATGGGTTTCGCCTACAACACCGGACGGATTCTGCAGGTGCCCTGGCCGATCCTGACAGGGTGGATCATCGCCTCCCTCGGAGGCGTGGGCGTTGGAGTCGGACTCACCGCGCTGGTGTACCTGGCGGGTTTGGCCGCCGTGGCCTTCGCGCCCGAAACCAGGGGAAGGCCACTCCCGGACTAGCTTCCCCGCGAGGCGACCGAGGAGAGCAGCGCGACGGCGCGCGCCTTCTGCGTCTGATGCTCGACCACCGGCGCGGGATAGTCGCTACCGATCCGGCACCCCGCCAGCTCCTGCTCCAGGGGCGAGGCCTCCCACGGGGCATGGATGCGCTCGTCGGAGAAGCCGGCAAGCTCGGGGCACCAGCGGCGGAGGAACGCCCCCTGCGGGTCGAACTTGCGCGACTGCAGAACCGGGTTGAAGATGCGGAAGTACGGCTGGGCGTCGCAGCCGGTGGACGCGGCCCACTGCCAGCCCCCGTTGTTCGAGGCCAGCTCGTAATCCAGAAGCCACCGCGCGAACCACGCCTCGCCGCGCCTCCAGTGGACCAGCAGGTCTTTGGTCAGGAACGACGCGGCCACCATCCGCAGGCGGTTGTGCATCGATCCGGTCTGGCGGAGGCAGCGCATCGCGGCGTCCACGATCGGGTAGCCGGTTCGGCCCTCCGTCCAAGCATGGAACTCCTCATCCCCGCCGGGCCAGACCAGCGCGTCGTACTCCGGGCGGAAGCTCGAGTTCACGACGTGGGGAAACCGCCAAAGGATGGCCTGGTAGAACTCGCGCCAGACCAGCTCAGTCAGCCACTTTCGCGCGCCCTCGGACCCTCGCGCCATCGCCTCCCGCGCCGCGAGGCGGATCGAGAGCGTCCCGAACCGGAAGTGCGGCGACAGACCCGAGACCCCATCCGAGGCGGGAAAGTCCCGCAGCTCGCCGTATCGGTCGATCCGGTCGAGAAACCGCTCGAACGCCCTCAAGGCAGCCTGCTCGCCGGCTTCGATCGGCAGGGGCGCCTCCTCGAAGCCCAGCCGCTCCAGCGACCAGTCCTCCAGCCCAAGACCCTCCAGCGAAGCGGCCGGCGCCAGCCGCGTGAGGTCCGGCGTCTGCTCCTCGGTGTCCTCGGGCCGAACCCGCGCGAGCCACGCCTTCAAAAACGGTGTGAACACGCGGTACGCCCCGCCGTCCGGCGCGGTCACCTCCGGCGCCTCCAGAACGACGTGGTCCTTCACAAGGCGCAGCTCGCAGCCGAACCCGGACAGCCGACGGGCGACCTCCGCGTCCCGCTCCACCGCATAGGGGTCGGGGTCCCTGCCGGCGAAGACGGCGGACGCCCCCCACCGCTCGGCCAGCCGCGGCAGCTCGAGGGTCGGGTCGCCGTGCAGCGCGACGAGGCGCGAACCGTGCCGCCGCAGGCCGCGGTCCAGCTCCGCCAGCGATCGGTGGAAGAAGGTCACGCGCCGGTCGTCGCGGTCCTGCAACCTGTCAAGGATCCTCGTGTCGAACACGAAGGCCGCCGCAACGCTCGGATAGCGCCGAGTGGCCTCCGCCAGAGGCCGGTGGTCGTGGAGCCGCAAATCTCGGCGCAGCCAGACGATCGCTCGTTCGCCCATTCCGCTTTGTCCTACGGCACGGGTTGCGTTCGCTCGTCAGGGTCGCACGATCCACACGGAGCAGGGAGCCGTTCCCGCCACCTCGAACGAAACGCTGCCGATGAGGAACCGCTCCAGCGCGCCGTGGCGCTTGGCCCCCAGCACCACGAGATCCGCTCCGGCCTCCACGGCGGCGGTCCGGAGCACCTCGGAAGGCCGGCCCGTGGCCACGCGCACCTCGGTCTGGGGGATTCTGCTCTCCAGTCGCTCCGCGGTTCGACGCGCGAGCTCTCTGGCCCATCGGCGGTCGTGCTCGGAAAGCGCGACGAACGCCTGGGCCTCCAATCCGGGAGGCAAGAGCGACAGCGGCTCGGCCACGACGACGGTCGCCTTGCGCACCACCTCCGCGCACGATTCGACCGCCTCCAGCGCCTTGTCCGAACCCGGCGAGCCGTCCACCCCGACCACCACGCTCAGCCCCGCACGCCCGGCCAACGCCGAGACCGAGGTCTCGCAGTCCATGCCCGCATAGGGCCTCGCCACGAGCACGGAGGCCTGGGCGTGCGACACGACCTTCCGGGCCACGCTGCCGAGCAGCGCCGCCGGCAGCCCGGCCTCTCCGGTGCAGCCGAGGGCGATCAGGTCCACGCCGGACTCCTCCGCCTCATCGAGGATCTCCGAAGCCGGGTCGCCGATCCTCACCTTGGGCTCGGCGGCCAGACCGAGGATGGAGAGCCGCTCGGCGGAGGCCTGCGCCCGGCTCTCGGCCATCTGCCGGAACGAATCCGTGGACACGTACGCCTCGATGGTGCCGATCGCCGGCCCCAAGGCGTCCATGTCCGTAGCGAAGAACACCGGCGACGGCGCGACGGACAGCACCGTCACCGAGGCCCCGCGCACCGCGGGCAGCTTTCCCAGCAACGTCTCCGCCAATAGCGACGGCTGGGCGGAATCGGTTGCGAACAGAGCCTTCATCGCGGATCCTCCCGGACGGCCAGGCCCTCCCACTGCACCGCCCTGAGCCAGCTTCGGCCTTCAGCCGGCTCGATCGTGGCGCCGGCTCCCGAGACCAGGAACTCGCGCGCCTCGGCGGAGGACCAGTCGTAGGCCTCGATCGCCGCCAGGGCTTCGAGCAGTCGCTCGGGACGCACCGCGAGCGGCAGGTTCCGGATCCGGAGTCCCACGTCGAGCGTCACCGCTTCGACCAACAGCGCAGCGCCGCGGGCCGTTCCCGGCCAATCCACCGCGGCCTGGATGCAGTCGCCCGACGCGACGGCCTCGAGGTCCGCCGTGCGGACGTAGACCTCGACCCCGACGAAGCGGTCCAGGTCCTCCAGAACGGCCGCATCCGGGCTCTCTCCCTGGCACTGCGCCTCGTAGGCCCACAGCTCGCCGACCTCGCCGTGCATCTCGTCGAAGGCGGTCATGGCCTCGATCTCCTCCCGCAGAGTCTTGCCACCGTCGTTGCGGCCGGCTCCGAAGCCCAT
>DPBN01000069.1 GCA_003516955.1 Armatimonadota bacterium
TACTTCATGGGCAAGGAGCCCTTCCGCGACGTGTACATCCACGCCACCGTGCTCACCGAGGACGGACGCCGCATGAGCAAGAGCCTCGGAACCGGCGTGGACCCGATGGGCGTGATCGAGCGCGTGGGCGCCGACGCGCTCCGCTACACCCTGCTCAGCCAGACCGGCAGCAACCAGGAGATCCGCTACAGCGAACGCCGCAACGACGACTCCCGGAACTTCTGCAGCAAGATCTGGAACGCCACGCGCTTCGTTCTGATGAACTGCGAAGGCCCCGTCGATCGCCCGGAGCGCCTCGAATTGGTGGACCGCTGGATCCTCAGCCGGCTGGCGAGGACCGAGGCCGAGGTGAAGACCGCCTACCAGGGGTTCGACCTGCAGCGAGGATGCCAGGCCCTCTACCGGTTCTTCTGGTCCGACTTCGCCGACTGGTACATCGAGGTGAGCAAGGCGAGGCTGGCTACCCAGCAGGGCGACGTCGCCAGGTGGGTCCTCCTCACCGTGCTGGACGCGTTCCTCAAGATGCTCCACCCCATCATGCCCCACCTGACCGAGGAACTCTACAGCCACCTGCCGCTGCGGAACAAGGCCCCGTTCCTGATGGCATCCCGCTGGCCCGAACCCGACCCGGCTTGGCTCGATCCCGCGGTCGAGCAGGAGGTCGAGCGCTGGTTCGAGGTCACCCGCGCCGCGCGCGCTCTGCGCGCCGAGCTCGACCTCGCTCCGCTCCGCACCATCCCCGAGCTGTACGTGGATGGCGACCTCGGCGACGGCGAAGCCGTCCTCCGCTCTCAGGCTTGGATCGACACCCTGCGACGCGGGGCCCCCGACGCTGGCATCCGGTGCATCGCCGCCACCGTCGCGGGGGTCGACATTCACCTCCCAATCGAGGGTCTGGTCGACGAACAGAAGGAGAGGGAGCGGCTCGCCAAGGAGGAGGAGAAGCTGCTCGCGGACCTCGCCCGTTGCGAGGCGCGCCTAGGGAATCCCCAGTTCGTGGAGCGCGCCAAGCCCGAGGTGGTGGAGAAGGAGCGCCGAGCCAAGCAGGAGCTCGAAGCCAACTTGGAGAAGGTACGCCGGCGAAGGGCCCTCTTCGGCTAGTCTCCGCTCGGTCGAAACCCGCTCGGACTGGCCTCGAAGACGGCGCTTCCTTGGCGGTCCGTCCGCCAGACGCGCGCGCCGGCGGCCTCCACCCGGCGCAGCGTCTCCTGCGATGGGTGCCCGTAGGGGTTGTTCCTGCCCACGCTGAACACCACCCAGTTGGGGCGCATCGCCCTGAGCAGTCTTTCGCCCGTCGAGGAGCGGGAGCCATGGTGGCCGGCCTTCAGAACCTGAACGGGAGTCCCGCCGAACCGCCGCTCGGCCAAGCCCTCCGCATCGATCGGGGCGTCCCCCGTGAGCACCGCCGAGCAGGCTCCTCCCCGGATTCTCAACATCAGCGAGCCGGCGTTGTCCTCCGGCAGCGCCTCCGAGACGGCAACCTCCAGCTGGAATCCGCCTATCTCGATCCGGTCGCCGTCGGATAGCGGGATCAGCCTGGGGGCGCCCACCTCGTCCTTCAGCTTCGCGATCTCGGGCCGCTCCGCGAACCGCCTTGGGATTCCGATCGCCCCGACCGGAAAGGCCCGCGCAATGCCCGCTAGTCCTCCGATGTGGTCCGAGTCGGGGTGGGTCAAGAGCGCGAGGTCCACCCGATCGACGCCCAGCCTCCGCAGCTCCGGCACCGCCAGCCGCTCGCCCGCGTCCCACTCCTCGTTGGCCGGTGCGGCATCGATCAACAGAGTGGTACCTTCGTTCTGGAAGACGGCGCAGTCCCCCTGACCCACGGCCAAGAAGGCCAGCCGCGTGGGCCTCGGCTCGAACAGCCCCCACACCAACCCGGCCGCGAGTCCGACCATCCCGAGCAGAATCATTCGGGAATCGAATCGCATGGCTTCGGATCCTCCCTCCAGAGCGCGAGCATCGCGGCGTACACCAGCAGCAGCCAGCCTCCCCCGAACTCCGGCATCCGCGGCGCCGTAGCCTCCCAAGCTCCGAGCCAATCCACCACGCCCACCAGCCACTCGGTCATCGGCGCCACCAGCAGGCGCATGGCCGCCAGAGCCGTCTCAGGAAGAACACCCGCCAGCGCCGCCGCCGCGAGCGAGCCCACGACGACCGGCCCCACGCTGAACGCGATCAGCAGGTTCGAGACCACCGACAGCAGAGGAACCTGGCCGAAGTGGTACGCGACCAGAGGGGCGGAGACCGCGCTCGCCACCAGCGACGCCCTCCCCAACGACAGCAGGGAAGTCTTGGCACGCTCCATCAGCGTCTCCCCGGAGGGCCACGTCCCGCCGAACATCGCGAGGCCCACGACCGTGGCGAACGAGAGCTGGAACCCGAGGTCCCAGGCCAGCCACGGCTCCGCGATCAGGAACGCTAGGGCCGTGAACGACGTGACGCCCACGGCGTCCGGCTCCCGCCTCCAGAGATACGCGGTCTGCAGGCCCAGAACCAGCGCCACGGAACGGACGATGGGAGCCTGCAAACCGGCCGCCGCGGCGTACCCCGCCAAAGCCAGCCCGGCCAGCGCGAGCTGCCAAGTCCGCGGCACGGGCAACAGAGCCATCACTCCCAGCACCGCGAACGCCACCACCGCCGCGTGCAGGCCGGAGGCGGACACGATGTGCACGGTGCCGGTCAGCCTCAGGTCGCGCTGGAACTCCTTGGAGAGCTCGCCACGAACGTTGAACAGCAGCGCATCGACCGACTCCGCCAAGCCCGGCCCCAGCGCCCGAGAGGTGAAGCCCACGAACGACCGCCGCAGAGCCACCGCAGAGCGAACAGCCTCGCTGCCGCTCCGGCTCCACCGCAGAGGACCGTAGGGCTTCCAGCGTCCCACCACTCCCCGCTTGCTCCAGGACTGCTGCTCCGCCTCGTTGAGGGGTTCCACGACCCCCCGGCCCTCCAGAACGTCTCCAGGCGCGACCAAGGCTCCTTTCGGCAACGCCACAAGGAGGCGTCCCCAGGGAACCCGGGCAACGACCCATTCCCTTCCAACTGAGGGCCGCGAAACCGTCTCCACCGTCGCCACTCCGCCGAAAAACTCCCTTTCGTTCAGGATCAGGTTAGGAATCTTGGACGCAACCATCCAGCCGGCGAAGAAGGTAGCCACGGCCAGCAGACCCCGCCGTTTGCCGAGCCACGCCGCGAACGCCAAGACAACGACCAGGAGCCAAGGGCATTCGATCGCGAACAGGCCCAGCGCGTAGGCCAGCGTGAGCCAGAGGGACGGCCTAGCCCGGATCGGACCGTCCATGGGATCGCTTCGCGAGCCGCCGTTCGGCGATCTCACGGATGCTCAAGCCCTCGGTGTCCGCGTCCACTCGGCGCTTCGGTATCTGCGCCGGAGCGGGGTCGGGCATCTCCGGCACGACGAAAGGTCTCACCCCGAACCGAATCTCCTTGAACAGATCGGTCTCGCCAGCGAGCTCGTTGAGGCGTTGGAGAAGCTGGTCCCGCTGCATGCGCAGCTCCTGGGCCCACGACGAGCCGGCGACCGCCACCCACACCGTGCCTTTGTCGTACCGGTCCGGCCGGCTCTTCCGCGCGACCACCGGTCCTACCACCTCGGGCCACCGCCTGAGAACGGACAGCGCGCGGGCTTTGCGCACCACCTCGGGCCGACCGAGCGCCTCCGCGATCCAGTCCTGAACCCGCTTCACCTCGCCTCCACGCGCCCGGATCGTACCAGAAACAGCCTCGCCCGTCGCCGTACCTCCGGCGAGACCAGCTCCAGGTCGGTGCAGGTCAGAACCGCCTGTCCCGCGCGCTCCAAGACCCACTCCGCGAGC
>DPBN01000274.1 GCA_003516955.1 Armatimonadota bacterium
CCACCCTCTCCCGCCCACCGACCAGCAACCGAAGCTCGAAGCCCTCCGGATGCAGCCTCAAGCCCTCCGTCGGCGCCTCCAGCCAGAACAGAGCCACGAAGTTGCCTCCCAGCGGCGAGGGGCACCCCGCCCGTGCTTGGCCCAGGCTCGCTGGGCAGACCGCCAGTGGGTCAAGCGCCAGTGCGTCGCGCGCCTCGCGGAAGGCACCCATCCAGAGCGGCTCCGCCGGCCGCGCCTCCGTCTGGAACGGCCATTCTGCGGATGGGGCCGAACGGTAGGCGGGAGGCCCCGTCGGCTCCCAGGGCAGCGCGTCCGGCTGGCGGTGCCTCTCGGGCAGTCCGGGGCCGCTCGTCAGCAGCCACAGAGCGCTGCGGAGCGCTGTGCCGTCGGCCGGTGGGCCCTCCTCGCCGTCCCATCCCCGTCGCCGCAGCGCGCACAGCCTCACCGCGAAGGCGAGCCTTCCGTCCAACCGGTCTGCGGCCTCCCTCCACGCGGAGAGGACCTGCTCGGCGGTCATTCTGCGGCTGGCCGAGAGGTATCCGAGCCGCCGGGAGACCAGCTTCGGCGACACCCAGACGGCCACGTCCGCAGCCTGTCGGATCCGACCGTCGAACCAGACCGCCAGGACGGCCCGCTCCGGCCCGAGGGTGCGCTCGATCCCCTTGCCCGCTCGCCAGAGGTCCACACCTTCGCGGAAGGCGGCCGCGTCCGGCTCCTCGCCGAAAGCGAACGGCGAAGCCGATCCCAACAGCGCGAGACCCGCCACCAGCGAGACCATCCTTGCCCTCATTGTCGGCAGGCTGGCCTGCCACAATCAGGCGTGCGCTACGATCTGATCATCCGGGACGCCGAGGTCTGGTCCTCTGCCGGGTCGCTTCGAGCCGATGTGGCCGTTCGGGGAGGCGTCATCGAGGAAGTCGGTTCCCTGCCCACGGCGCGGGCCTGGGAGGAGGTCGACGCCGCCGGCGCCTGGCTTCTCCCCGGAGCGATCGACACGCAGGTCCACTTCCGGGAACCCGGCAACGAGCACAAGGAGGACCTGGAGTCGGGCAGCCGCGCCGCCGTGCTGGGAGGCGTCACGGCGTTCTTCGACATGCCCAACACCTCTCCCGCCACCACCTCGGCGGAAGCGCTGGAGCACAAAGCCCGACGGGCCGCGGGTCGGTGCTACGCGCACTTCGCCTTCTACGTTGGCGCTACAGCGGAGAACGCGGCCCAGCTGGGCGACCTGGAACTTCGGCCCGCCTGCTGCGGCGTGAAGGTCTTCATGGGCAGCTCGACCGGCGACCTGCTGGTCGAGGACGACGCCACGCTGGAGCTCGTGCTGCGCAACGGACGGCGCAGGGTCGCCGTCCACGCCGAAGACGAGTCGCGGCTGCGTGAGCGCCGTCCGATCGCCGAGGAGCGAGCCGACCCGTCCGCCCATCCGGAATGGCGCGACGTGGATTCGGCGCTTCTTGCCACGCGGAGGCTCCTGCGCCTCGCGGAGCGCACAGGGCGGCCGGTCCATCTGCTGCACGTGAGCACGGCGGACGAGGCGAGGCTCGTCGCGGAGGCGAAGGCTCGAAAGGTCGACGTCACGGCGGAGGTCACTCCGCAACACCTGATTCTCTACGCCCCGGATTGCTACGAACGACTGGGAACGCTCGCCCAGATGAACCCGCCGATCCGAGACTCTTGGCACCAGTCGGCCCTACGTGCGGCCCTGCTGGACGGCGTGTTCGACGTCGTCGGCAGCGACCACGCTCCGCACACGCTGGAGGAGAAGGCGCGCCCCTACCCGAAGTCGCCCAGCGGGATGCCCGGCGTCCAGACGCTTCTGCCGGGCCTGCTGAACCTCTGCTGGGAGGGGTTCCTCAGCCCGCAGCAGGTCGTGCGCCTCGTGTGCGAGGGGCCGGCGGATCTGTTCGGCATCCGAGGCAAAGGACGCGTCGCGCCGGGCTTCGACGCGGACCTTGTGCTCCTGGACCCGAACGAGGGGCGCGTCGTGGAGAGGTCGATGCTTGCGTCCAAGTGCGGCTGGAGCCCCTTCGAGGGAGAGCTTCTCTTCGGCTGGCCGAGTCTCGTGTGGGTCAAGGGTCGCCGGGTGGTTGCCGAAGGGAAGATCGTCGGGGAGCCTTGCGGCGAGGCCCTGGAGTTCGACCTCTGAGCGAGTCGGAGCTGGGACGGAGTATCCTCGGGCCATGCCGAAACTGGTTTTGGTCCGACACGGGCAATCGCTCTGGAACCTCGAGAACCGCTTCACCGGATGGGTCGACGTCCCCCTCACGGAGCAGGGAGAGCTCGAAGCGCGGCAGGCTGGCGAGCGCCTCAAGGGGATGCAGTTCGACGTGGCCTACACCAGCGCCCTAACCCGGGCCCAGCGCACGCTGGACATCATCCTGGAGACCATGGGCGTCAAGGTGCCCATCATCCGCGACCAAGCCCTGAACGAGCGCCACTACGGCGACCTGCAAGGCTTGAACAAGGCCGAAACCGCCAAGCGGTACGGCGACGAGCAGGTCCATCTGTGGCGCCGGAGCTACGACATTCCGCCGCCCAACGGCGAGGCTCTGAAGAACACCGCCGAGCGCACGCTGCCGTTCTTCGAGCGCGCCATCCTGGGCGACATCAAGCAGGGCAAGAACGTGCTCGTCGTGGCGCACGGCAACTCGAACCGGTCGATCGTGATGAAGCTCGACAACCTGAGCGAGAAGGAAGTGCTCGAGCTGAACCTTGACACCGGCGTGCCGCTGGTCTACGAGATGACCACCGACGGCGAGATCGTGTCGAAGACCGTGCTGAAGTAGGCGCCCCTACGCCGCGTGCTCGGCCTCGCTAGGAACCGGGTGATCGAAATGGGTCACCCGGTTCCTTCCCTGCTTCTTGGACCGATAAAGGGCCTCGTCGGCTTCCGAGATGGCCAGCTTCGAGCTCAGCCGGTCGCCCCGTTGCGTGGAGGCGCCGACCGAAACCGTCACCTGTCGCTTCGGCCAGGGCTCCGCCTCGACCGCCGCCCGGATCCTCTCGGCGACCTCGATCGCCGCCGCGCCATCCGTGTTCGGGAGGATCACGGCGAACTCTTCGCCGCCGTAGCGCGCCGGCACGTCCGACCCGCGCACCGACTCCGCCAGGATCGCAGCCACCCTCCGAAGGACCTCGTCGCCGGCGGGGTGCCCGAACGCGTCGTTGAACTGCTTGAAGAAGTCCACGTCGAGCATGAGCAGGCTCACGGGCCGGCCGTCACGCTCCGCCCGCTTGCAGGCCCGGTCCAACTCCTCCTGGAAGTGCCGGTGGTTCGGCAACCCCGTGAGGCCGTCCGTGAGCGCGAGCCTCTCCAGCCGCTCGTTCGCCTCCTCGAGCTTGGCTTTCTCCTCCGCCAGCTCGTCCGCGATCTTTCGGATGGTCTCCATCTGCTTTACGATCAGCCGCCGCGCGGAGTTCTGCTCCGTCATGTCCACGTTCACCGCGATGCCCCCGGTGATCTGCCCTTTCGGGCCGTGGATCGGAAGCAGGTCGGAGCTGAGCTCGAAGACCTCCTTCTCGCTGCGGTTGAACGTCCACTCGATTCCAGAGATCGCCTTCCCGTTGAAGACGTCGCGGTAGCGCCCTTGGAGCCATCCTTGGCCGTCGGCGTTCGGGAAGACCTCGTCCACGCTCCGCGTCAGAATCTCGGCGGCGGAGACCCCAAACAGCGCCTCGGACCGCTTGTTCCACTCGAAGAGCAGCCCTTGGTCGTCGAAGGTGAAGGCGGAGACCGGCAGGCCGCTGAACAGCTCCTCAAAGCGCTTGGACGCCGCCGCCAGGTTCTGGTTGGCGAACTCCAGCCGCTGAGCGACGTCCATCAGGTGGCGCCGCTGCCGAAGCAGGTCGTCCTCCGCCGCCAGAATGCGCATCGCCACTTTCAGGCGGGAGAAGAGCTCGTCCCGGTCGAGCGGCTTGTTCAGGAAGTCGTCCACCCCGGCCTCGTAGGCCGCCGCGCGATCCTCCCTCTGCGTCTTCGCCGTGAGCAGAATGACGTACGTGTAGGGCTCGGGAATGGCCCGGATCTGTCGGCAGAGGTCCACGCCGTCCAGCTCAGGCATCATCCAGTCGGAGATCACGATCCGGTGCACGCCGCAGCGGAAGGCGTTGAGCGCCTCCAGCCCGTCCCTCGCGCCATCCACCTCGAAGCCCTTGCCTTCGAGGGTCTTGCGGAGCACAAGGAACGAGACCGGATCGTCCTCCGCGATCAACACCCTCGGAAGCCTCCCCTCCGGAGGCACCAACGCACCCAACTCCGCCGCAGACATGCTCGCGCTACCCCTTCCCCGCTTATCTTCGGGCATCCGGGTGGCAAAGGCACACTGTCAATTCTCTCAGGTTCCATCCTCGGAGCGGCGGGGATCGAGGCGGTCCC
>DPBN01000345.1 GCA_003516955.1 Armatimonadota bacterium
CCGGTGGCTGGGAGGAGACGAGGACGGCTTCCCGCTCGGCCCGGATGGGGAGATGTCCCTCGGTTCCCACCTGCTGATCGAGCTGTTCGGTTGCGACCGCAAGTCGCTGGAGACGGAAGGCACCGTGGGCCGCGCCATGCGCGAGGCCGCGGACGTGAGCGAGGCGACGGTCGTGGCCGAGTCGTTCCACGAGTTCCGACCGTTCGGTGTGTCGGGAGCGGTCATCATCCAGGAGTCGCACTACACGATCCACACGTGGCCGGAGCACGGCTACGCGGCGGTGGACCTGTTTTACTGCGGCGGAACGGTCAAGGTTCATCGCGCCGTGGAGCTCCTGCGCGAGCGCTTCCGGCCGCGGCGCATGAAGTTCCTCGTCGTCCGGCGTGGCCTCGAGAGCGAGGTGACCAAGTAACCGGCAGGCCCCGTCCTCCCAGGCGCCGGAACCGCGTTCCGGCGCCTTCGATCTGTCCCCAAGGAGTCCAAACGAGCCCATGTTCTCTCAAAGCACCGGCATGTTCGTGGCGGAAACCCACACCGAGGCCGTCACGTGGTACTTCACCGTCGAGCGGTTCCTGGTCCAAGGCAAGACCCAGTACCAGGAGTATCAGATCTGCGACATCCCGCGGTTCGGCAAGACGCTCTTTCTGGACTACAAGATCCAGAGCTCGCTGCTGGACGAGTTCATCTTCCACGAGCTGATGTCCCAGCCGGCCATGGTGCTGCACCCGAACCCGAGGAAGGTGGCGGTGTGCGGCGGCGGCGAGGGCGCGACGCTGCGCGAGGCGCTGAAGCACAACACCGTCGAGAAGGCCACGATGATCGACATCGACGAGGAGCTGATCGACATGGTCCGGGTGCACATGCCGGAGTGGCACCAGGGGGCGTTCGACGACCCGCGCACCGAGCTGCTCCACACCGATGCCCGCAAGTACCTGCAGGAGAACAAGGGAGCGGGCTTCGACGTGGTGCTCAGCGACCTGCCCGACCCGCTGGAGGCCGGCCCTGCCGTCTACCTCTTCACGAAGGAGTACTTCCAGATCTGCGCCGACGCCATGAGCGACGACGGGGTGTTCGCCATGCAGGCCGGCAGCGCGAGCATCAACTACCCCTACTGCTTCGTGTCCTGCCTGAAGACGCTCCAGGACATGAAGGACGTGTTTCCGTATGTGCGGGGCTACTTCGGCTTCGTGTGCACGTTCATGATGCCTTGGGGCTTCATCCTCGCCAGCAAGAAGCACGACCCGTTGGAGCTGACGGAGCAGGAAATCGCCCGCCGGTTCGCCGAGCGCGGCGTCAAGACCAAGTACTACACTCCGCGGACGCACCACAGCGTGTTCACCCTGCCGGACTACCTGTACGAGGCGCTGGATCAGCACGGACGCGTGCTGACGGACGCCGAGCCGTTCGTCTGGACCGCTTGAGACAACAACGGGGGGTCCACGCGGGAGGATGCGCCAGCCCGTGGGCCCCCGTCTCTCCTTTCAGTCAGGTGGAAGTCGGTTCTGGTCGCCGCTATGGCGCAAGGGCTGATGGCTCTGGTGCGGCTCCCCAACGAGGGCGGGACGGATTGGTTGGCCCCGCCTCTCTGCGCGTCCTCCTTGGCGCCGCCCCTCGACCGTCCTTCGCGAGGTCGAACCCTGCATTGCGGCCGCCTGTCGCAAGACTCCGCTCCCCGACCGGGCCTGCGATCGCCCGATCCTTAATATAGGATAGCAGGGTTTTGGCTCTTCCAGCGAGCAATTTTGCCAGTCAGAACCCCTGTTGGTTGGGTTCGTTCTCCAGAGCGCCTCGGCGCGCCGGGACTCCAAAAAAGGCCCCTCGCCCGGAAGGGCGGGGGGCCTTTGCAAACTCAAGGTTCAGAGCGCGGACTGGGCGACGGCCGCCGGCGCCGAAGCCTGGATCGGCTCCGCCGCGGCGTCGGGCTTGTGGATCAGGAACCCGGCCAGCGCGGCCCAACCCAGCGCGGTCACCACGAGAAACGCCGCGAAGGAGAACTTCCGAAGGGCGACTTGGGAAGCCTCGCTCACCGTGATGCCCCACCGGATGCAGAAGTTCCACAAGCCGTAGCACAGATGGTAGGAGGCGAGCAGGACGCCGATGGCGTACAGGATGAGTCCCAGGTAGCCGTTGTCCGTCAGCATCCGCTGCATGCCGGCGTACTGGATGTGCTCGACGCCGCGCCCCAGGTACTTGGCCGCGACCGTGGTGGTGCTGACGTGCAGGATGATCAGGAAGAACAGCGCCACTCCGGTCGCCCGCTGGAAGAAGTACATCCAGTTCTCCGTGAAGCGGTATTTCCTCTGATAGACGTTCACCTCGGCGCGCTGGGTGATGAACAGGCCGTAGATTCCGTGGAACAGGATCGGAATCAGGATCACGCCGAGCTCCAGCGCCAGGAGAATGTGCTTCGGGACGCCCTCGAAGAAGGCGATGACCGCGTTGAACTTGTCCGGACCGGCCAGTGCGAACGAGTTCAGCGTCAGGTGCTGCAGCATATAGAAGCCGATCGGGATGATCCCGGTGAGGCTGTGCAGCTTGTGCAGAAGGAAGTTCTCGCGGTTGAGTGCCATTTCCTGTCTGAAGTCTACCCGTCCGGTCGGTTCCGTGTTCGCAGACTCCAGCAAGACGCTTTCCGCTCGGAGTAATCTGCGCGCCGACCGTTCACAGCGGAGGAAAGCATGGCAGACAAGATCCGAGTCACCGTTTGGGGCGAGAACGTCCACGAGAAGGAGATGCCGCGCGTCCGGGAGATCTATCCCGACGGCATGCACGCCTGCATCGCGGCCGGGCTGAACGAGGCCCCCGACATCGAGGCCCGCACGGCCACGCTCGACATGCCCGAGCACGGCCTGACCGACGAGGTCCTTGAGAACACCGACGTCATGACCTGGTGGGGCCACGCGGCGCACCACCTGGTCGAGGACCGCATCGCTCAGAAGGTCAAGACGCGGGTGCTGGAGGGCATGGGGCTGATCGTGCTGCACAGCGGCCACTACAGCAAGGTCTTCAAGTGGCTCATGGGCACCACCTGCTCGCTGTGCTGGCGCGAGGCCGACGAGCGCGAGCGGCTGTGGATCTGCAACCCGGTCCACCCGATCGTCCGGGGCATCGAGGGCCGCTACTTCGAGATTCCGAAGGAGGAGATGTATGGCGAGCCGTTCGGCATCCCGGAGCCTCAGGAGACGATCCTCATCGGTCACTTCGAGGGGGGCGAGGTCTTCCGGTCCGGCTGCGTGTTCCAGCGCGGCGCGGGCAAGATCTTCTACTTCCAGCCCGGTCACGAGACGTATCCCATCTACCACCAGGCCGAGATCAAGCTGATCCTGAAGAACGCCGTGCGCTACGTGCGGCCGCAGGGTCCGCGGTGGATCGACGGCGCGCCGCACATCCCGGTCGAGCAGGCGCCGGATCCGATCTCGAAGAAGGACTGATCCGACCGTCGCGAGGGCTCCGGGGTCGCATCTCCGGGGCCCTTGCGGTACAATTCTGGACGAGCGCGGCTGTAGCTCAGTGGATAGAGCGTCTCCCTCCGGAGGAGAAAGTCGGGGGTTCGAATCCCTTCAGCCGCGCCATCTCCATTCTTGAGGGCCGCCCAGCCATCGGGTAAACGTGCTGGTCATGGCGTGGATCGGGTTTCTCGCGGGTCTCTGTTCGGTCGAGGCCGACCTGCCGCTCTGGCGGGAGCCGGGCTATCGCGGCGACTGGCTGGTGGAGGGCGTGGACGCTCCCTGCAGCGTGTACCGCACCGAGCGGCCCGGCGAGATCGTGCTGGCCAACGGCCTGGTCGCCCGGACGTTCCTAATCCGTCCGAACGCGGCGACGGTCAGCTTGAGGCGGCTCGACAGCGGCGACGAGTTCGTTCGCGCCGTCGAGCCGGAGGCGATCGTCACCATCGACGGGCGCGCCTGGAAGGTGGGCGGCCTGGTTGGCCAGCCCAACCGCGCGTTCCTGTACGAGGACTGGTTGGACCTGCTTCGGGCCGACCCGGAATCGTTCCAGCTCGTGCGTTGGGAGGCCTCGAGCAAGGTCGCCGAGCGCCTGCCCTGGGTGCGTCGCCGACATTCGGCGGAGGTCCCGTGGCCGCCGAAGGGGGCCACGCTGACTCTGTGGTTCGCCCCGCCCCAGGACGGGCCGAAGGGGCTCGAGGTGGGGGTGCGCTACGAGGTCTACCAGGGCCTGCCGGCTCTCTCCAAGCAGGTGCTGCTCCGGGCGGGATCCGGCTGCCGCGTGGACCAGGTCGTCGTGGAGTCCCTGGCGGCCGTCGAGTCTGAGTCCGCGGTGGACTCCCCTCCCTCGTGGAGCAGCAACAAGATCACGGTTCTCACGGACTACTCGTTCGTGGCGTGCGACAACGTGCACTGGCTCACGGACCCGGAGTACACCACGCAGGTCAATTACCTTCTCCAGACGCCGTGCCTGCTGCGGGTGTATCCCAGGCACGGGCCGGGCGTGCGGCTGGCGGAGGGCGAGTCGTTCGAGTCGTTCCGTTCGTTTCTCATCCTCCACGACGACTGGGACCGGGAGCGCCAGGGCTTGGCGGTCCGCCGGTTCCACCGCGCCCTGGCCCCGTGGGTGACGGAGAACCCCCTGATGTTGCACCTGACGTCGACGGACGAGAAGGTCGCGCGCACGGCGATCGACCAGGCCGCCGACTGCGGCTTTGAGATGGTGATCTTCAGCTTCGGGAGCGGGCTGAACATGGAGGATGACTCCCCGGCGAACATCGCCAAGTTCCGCGCGCTGGCCAACTACGCGCACTCGAAGGGCCTGGAGATCGGTGGCTACTCGCTGCTCGCGAGCCGAAGCATCGACGCCGAGAACGACTGCATCAACCCTGAAACGGGCAAGCCGGGCGGAGCGGTGTTCGGCAACTCCCCGTGCCTCGGCAGCCGATGGGGGCTGGAGTACTTCCGCAAGCTGAAGAGGTTTCTGGAGGGCACGGGCTTCGATCTGTTGGAGCACGACGGCAGCTATCCCGGAGACGTCTGCGCGTCGACCTCGCACCCCGGCCACGAGGGTTTGGCCGATTCCCAGTGGAGGCAGTACCGGTTGATCGCCGACTTCTACCGCTGGTGCCGATCCAGAGGCATCTTCCTGAACGTGCCCGACTCCTACATGCTGGCTGGCTCGAACAAGACCGGCATGGGTTACCGGGAGACGAACTGGTCGCTACCGAGGCGCGAGCAGCACGTCCACGCCCGCCAGAACCTGTTCGACGGCACTTGGCTGAAGACTCCGTCCATGGGTTGGATGTTCACGCCGCTGGTGGAGTACCAGGGCGGAGGGGCCGCCGCCACGATCGAGCCGCTTCGGGAGCACCTGAGGGACTACGAGAGCCACCTGGCGAACAACCTCGGCTTCGGAGCGCAGTCCTGCTACCGAGGGCCGCGGCTCTACGACGCGCCCGAGACGCGCGAGGTGGTGCGCCGGTGGGTGGCTTGGTTCAAGAAGCATCGGCGGATTCTGGAGGCCGACGTGATCCACCTTCGGAGGGCCGATGGGCGGCGGCTGGACTTCGTTCTGCACGCGGACCCGCAGGGTGAGGAGCGCGGCCTGCTCATGGTGTTCAACCCGACGGACCGGCTGTTGGAGGAGACCATCCGCGTGCCCATGCGCTACACGGGGCTTCGGGGCGCCTGTCGGGTGAGCCTGGACGACGGAAAGCCGAGCAGGAGGACGATCCGCGACGGCGTTCTGGAGCTGAAGGTGAGGGTCCCGGCGAACGGCCGAACCTGGGCGGTCTTCCTGCCTTAGCTCGCGGCGGGGCCTTCAGAGGAGGGGGCATTCTTCCGATGAGATCGGAA
>DPBN01000376.1 GCA_003516955.1 Armatimonadota bacterium
GATGGCCTCGGCCATGCGATCCTGCAGCGGGGCGTCCGCCGGGTAGGTCATGTACTGCTCCATCGTGTGCGCGAAGGCGTCCACCACGCCGTTGGCGGTCTGCCGAGGCGGCAGGGTGAAGGTCGTCTCCGGGTCGAGGATGGAGAACTTGGGATAGACCAGCGGGCTGTAGAACGCGAGCTTCTCCCTCGTCTCGTCGCGAGAGATCACAGAGTTGCCGTTCATCTCGGACCCGGTCGCGGGGAGCGTCAGGACGCTCCCGAGGGGCAGGGCGGCCTCGACCTTGGCGTGCTTGGCGAGGATGTCCCACGGCTCTCCCTGGAAGGGCACCGCCGCGGCGATGAACTTCACCGCGTCCAGCACGGAGCCTCCGCCGACCGCCAGCAGGAAGCCGACGCCCTCCCGCCGGCAGAGGTCCACGGCCTTCATGCAGGTCTCGTAGCGCGGGTTCGGCTCGATTCCGGCGAATTCCAGCACGTCGCGGCCCTCGAGGGCGGCGCGAACCTGGTCGTACACGCCGTTCTTCTTGATCGACCCGCCGCCGTAGGCGAACAGAACCTTGTCGCCCTGCGGGACGAGACGGCGCAGCTCCGCGATCGTTCCTTTGCCGAACACGAGCTCCACGGGGTTGCGGTAGGTGAAGTTGTTCATGCGTTGACTCCTTGTGGTGAAGAGGTTACTTCAAGAGCCTGAGTCGCATCGGCCCCAGGCCCGGCGGAGCGAGGGCCTCTCCGCCGACCGAGGGGCGAGGGTCGACCTGCTCTACGAAGGCCTCGACGGCCTTCATCCTCTCCGCCGGCGGAGGGGCGAGGGGGGAGGCCGGGCGGCGGCTCCCCCCCCTCCCGCCGGAAGCGTTCGCCCGTTTACGGGGCGGGCATCCACACGACCGAGCGCCCGCCGCGGTTCAGGCGCGCGTAGTTCGGCACCGCGACCGCGGGGCTGCCGTCCGCGAACCGAGTCCGCAGGGTCACGATTCCGCCGAGCAGTTCGGGCGTCCACACGGCCTCGATCGGGGCCGTGGGCGACAGCGGGCGATCCAGGGCCTGATCCACCGACTCGAAGTTGTAGACCAGCGGCCCGTACCGCAGCGCCACGCGGCCCACGTTGGCCTTGACCCGCGGGTCGCAGGACACCCTCTGCGGACGAAGCGGAACCGTGAACTCCACCGTGTCGCCCTTGCGCCAGACGCGCTCCAGCACGCGGTAGCCCTTGGCCGCCTTGGTGCGCACGGCTTGGCCGTTCACCCGAATCGGGCCGAGGCCGGCGACCTCCGGCTGGTTCCGATAGAGCGCGCTGGTCTGCCGGTTCGGCTCCCTCAGCCGCAGGACCAGGCGGACGGCCCTCTCCGGCTCGAGCGTGAGCTTCACCGAGCCCTTCCACGGGTAGTCCGTCTTCTGGGTCACGCGGGTCCGCACGCCGGCGACCTGGCCCAAGTCGGCCGATCCCTCGAAGTAGAGGTTCACGAACAGGCCGTCCGGCGCCTTGGCGTAGGCCCACTGCGGAAGCTGGAGCAGAGTTCGCGGCACGTTGCCCACGCAGCAGGGGCAGGCATGCCACTTGTAGCGGCCGTGGCTGGAGTCGAGCGCGTTGGTGTAGGTGTAGTTCTCGCCCGCCAGGTCGATCGCCCCGAGCACGTTGTTCATCAGGGTTTCCTCGAATAGGTCCGCGTGCCTCGCTTCGCCGGTGGTGCGCAGGAGCGCGTACTCGAAGAACAGTTGGCCGCAACCGGCGCACGACTCGCAGTAGGAGTTGTTCGGCAGGGAGTAGTCGGCCCCGAAGCCCTCTGAGGTCTCGCCGCTGCCGATCCCGCCGGTCAGATAGTACTTGCGGTGGACGATGCTGTCCTCGAGGGACAGCGCGGCGCTGAGCAGATCAACGTCCCGCGCGTCCTGGAACGCCTCGACCATGCCTTGGTATTGGTAGACCGCGCGAACGGCGTGACCCACCGCCTCGTACTGCTTGCGGACTGGCAGGTGGCTCTGGTCGTACTCGCTCCCGCCGCCTCTCTCATCCAGGAAGTAGAGCGCCAGCTGGCGGTAGCGGCGCCCTTGGCCGGGGCCCTTCAGCTCGTCCACGAGCCGACCGAGGCGGATCAGCGCCTGCTCGAGGCACTGGTGCTCCACGTGGAAGTGCCGCTTCGGCGCGGGCCCGATGTTGCGGTCCCAGCAGTCGGCCGCACGGATCGCCGCGTCCAGGAGCCTCCGATCCTTTCGGCCGGTGGCCTCGAAGTGCGCCATGGCGGCCTCGATGAGGTGCCCCAGGTTGAACGCCTCATGGTTGTGCACGTTCGACCAGCGCGGGGAGCCGGAGTTCGTTTCGAAGTTCTGGATGTACCCGTCCGGACTCTGGGCCGAGAGGATCTTGGGAATCCAGTCCTCGATGGTTCGGCGGAACAGCCGCTGGGCCGCCCGGATCTCCGGGTCTCCCTTCGGATCCAGCAGCAGAGCCAGGCACAGCGACTCCAGAGCGTCGTAGATGAACGCGTCGGCGAACGGCGGACCCATGTGGGGCTCGTGCGGCTGGCCGCGAAGCTTCTTGCCGACCTCCTCGAAGTTCCGGATGCCACCCTCGGGCAGCTTCGGGTCGTTGTACTTCTCGATCAGGTACGGCAGCCAACGCGTGAGGATCGCGCGGTAACGCGGTCCCCAGAAGGGGCCTCCCACGGACCATCCGGCCGCGCGCGGGCGCTCCAGCCACGGGCCGGTGGGAGCCGGCACCACGTGGACCCGCACCGTGTCCGCGGCGCGCTCCTCGCCGTCGTCGGCCGTCAGGCGCAGCAGGTAGACGCCCGGCCGGTCCAAGGTGGCCGAGGTGTCCGCCTTGGTCTCCGAGGCGAACGTGGCCTTGCCCGGCCCTGAGGCCTTCTCCCAGCGGACCGAAAGGCGGCCGGACGGCTTGCCGTCGTCCAGCACCTTGGGCGTCAGGTAGGTGCGCCCGCCGAGCACCACGGTGCGCTCGGGACCGGCCTCGACCTTCGGCGCGAAGTTGGGGGAGTTGCCGGAATCCAGCACGCGCCACTCCAGGATGCCGGTGGACGCCTCGCCGGAGGACCGGAACTCCAGGCGGAGTCGGTCCGTCCGAATCTCGCTGAACTCCACGACGTTGAAGCGGTCCCCGAGGACGCCGACGGACTCGGCCCCCGGCACGGGCCGCCACTCCCCGTCGATCCACGCCAGCAGCCGGCACGACGCGGGCAGGCGCACGCCTCCGCGGTCGTCGAACCAGTACACCTCGATGCGGTTCGTGGCGATCGGCTTGGGCCACCGGTACTCCACCCATTGGGTGCCGGTTCGAGGCCAGTTTCCGTAGGCCGCCGGCCCGCGGTCCCACGATCCACGGGGCTCGTAGCCGTCGTTGACGGCGGAGAGCTTCTCGTGGGGCGACACGTAGCTGGTGGTCGTCTCCGCCGCGGCCGCGAGGTTGGTGGAAGAGGGGCCGCGCTGGGCCAGGGCGAACCCGATCGCTGCAAGCAACGGCGCCGCACCGAACAGAAAGAGTTGTCTGAGGGCCATGGAAGATGCTCCTTGATCCAACAGTATAACAAGAATGTTATGTGAATCGCGTTTCTGGAACGGGCTTTTCTCGGGGGTAGAGTCGGAACGGAGGAGTATCCATGGAGAAGCGACAGCTGGGACGAACCGGACGGATGGTGAGCCCGATGGGCTTCGGATGCTGGGCGATCGGCGGCCCCTTCTGGGCGGGCGAGACCCCGTTGGGCTGGGGGCAGGTGGACGACGAGGAGTCGATCCGGGCCATTCACGCCGCCCTCGACCTGGGAATCGACTTCTTCGACACGGCCAACGTGTACGGCTGCGGGCACAGCGAGCGGGTGCTGGGCCGCGCGCTCAAGGGTCGCTGGGACAAGGTCGTGGTCGCCACGAAGTTCAACGCGGTGTTCGACGAGTCCACGCGCCAGGTGACCGGGTCCGACGCCACGCCGGCCGGCATCCGAAAGGCCTGCGAGGACTCGCTGCGGCGGCTGGGAACCGACGTGATCGACCTGTTCCAGTTCCACGACGGCGGATACCCGCTGGACAAGGCGCCGGAGGTCCGCGAGACCCTCGAGGAGCTGGTCCGCGAGGGCAAGATCCGCACCTACGGGTGGAGCACCGACTCGGCGGAGCGCGCGGAGCTGTTCGCCCAGGGCGAGCATTGCGCCGCGATCCAGTTCCACCTGAACGTTCTGGACGACAACCCGGCCGTGATCGCGGTTTGCGAGAGGCACCGCCTGACGGGCATCAACCGGGGTCCGCTGGCCATGGGGGTGCTGACGGGCAAGTACGGGGCCGACACGAAGGTCGGCGCCGACGACGTGCGCGGCGAAAAGGCTCCCGAGTGGATGCGGATCTTTCTAGGAGGAAAGCCGAATCCTGAATACATCGCCAAGAGGGAGGCGATCCGGGACATCCTGACCAGCAACGGCCGCACGGTGGCGCAGGGCGCGCTGGCCTGGATCTGGGCGAGGAGTCCGCAGACGCTCCCGATTCCTGGCATCCGCACCGTGCGGCAGGCGCAGGAGAACGCCGAGGCCATGCGCTTCGGTCCGCTCACTCCCGCGCAGATGGCCGAGATCGAGAAGATTCTGGGGCGCGGCTAGGCGTTCTCCAGCGCTTCGAGCTGCTCCGACGTGAGTCGTAGGCCTTCGGCGGCGAGGGCCTCGCGCAGGTGCGTCTCGCTGCCTGTGCCGAGGATCGGGATCGCCGTGGGCCTCTGGCTCAGAAGGTAGGCCAGAGCGACCTGGGTCGTCGTCGCGCCGGTTTCCGCCGCCACCCGTCGGGCAGCCTCGAGGCGACGCCGGTTGCGCTCGGTGTCGTACGAACCGGAGGAGCCCCGCTCGAGCTCGGTGATGCCACGGACCGGAGCCCACGCCGCAACCGGGATGCCCGCCTCGGCCAGCCGCTCCCGCTCCGAGTCCAGCACGTAGCGCACGTCGCCGGGGGCGTCGAGCGAGCTCCAATTCGGTTGCAGCAGGCTCCAGTGGTTCTGAAGGATCACGAACGCCCGGAGCCCTTTGCTCCGCGCGGAGCGGTTGGCCGCCAGCAGCCGCTCGGCCGACCAGTTGCTCGCGCCGAGGTGCCGCACGCGCCCGCTGTCGGCCAGGCGGTTGCAGGCGTCCACGATCTCGTCCACCGGCACGCGGGGATCGTCGCGGTGCAGGTAGTACAGGTCCACGCTGTCCATCCGGAGCCGTTCCAGGCTTTCCGAGAGGTCGCGTTCCACGACCTCCGGGGCGAGGAAGGCGTCCGGCCGCGGGTAGCCGTCGAAGGCGCAGTGGCCGCCCTTCGTGGCGATCGCCAGGCCCTGGCGGCCGAACCGGCGCACCGCCTCGGCGACCCAGCGCTCGCTCACGCCCAAGCCCTCGGGCACCCAAGCGGAGTAGCAGTGCGCCGTATCGATGAAGTTTCCTCCGGCACCCCTGTACGTTTCGAAGACGCGGAGGGCTTGGTCGGTCGGAATCCGCGTCCCGCAGTCGGCCGTCCCGAAGGCGAAGCGCGAGACGCTCAGGTCGGTGTTCGGAAGAATCACGGTCTCCATGGCGCTTCAGAAGGTCAGCCGGTGCGCCTCGTCGATGGCGGCGGCGAGATTGGACCAAGGGGTGTCCGCAGGTACGGTGCAGTCCGCTCCCAGGATCATGCCGGGGAACGCGCCCTCCAGCACTCGGCGCGCCTCGCTGCGGACCTCCTCCTCCGTGCCGGTGGCGATCACGCCGAGGCGGTCCATCCCGCCCAGCACGGGTCGGCCGAACTGGTGGTAGAGGGTCGAAAGGGAGACCTCGCGCCCGCCGATGTGCGGGCTGCAGCTCAGCACCCGGCCGGGATAGTCAAGGAACGGCTCCATGCTCGCGTAGCCTCCCACCTTCGCCCGGTGATAGTCGCACACGTGCAGGATGTTGAACGGGAACAGCGCGTCGATCTCGCGCATCACCTTGAGGTCTGAGGGCCGGATCACCTCGTCGAAGAACCGGCGGTCCGGGAAGCGTCGCTCCTCGCCGCCCTGGGTGGAGTGGTAGAACCCATCGAGGCCCGCCTGCTTGCAGGCGCGCACGAACTCCAGCAGGTCGTCCGCGATCCGGTTCAAGCCTGCCGCCACGGCCTCGGGGGCCTCCTGCAGGTCCGCGTCCAGCCGACCGTCGCGAACCAGGTGCGCGGCGATCATGTACGGCGAGTACAGCGTCAGCACGACCACGGCCTCGCCGCTCGCCTCGCGCACGAGCCCCTCCACGACCTCCAGCATCGGGCGATAGAAGTCCATGCCGAGTTTCGGCACCTCGGCCCACTGCCGGGCATCGGTGATGCGGAGGTCGGGCCAGGGCATCTCGAACTGGATCTTCAGCAGGTCCATGCCCGTGGCACGGAAGAACTCCAGGTGCTTCTCCACCGCGGCGCGGCCGCGGTGGTAGGCGGGCGGGAAGTGCAGGAAGAACGCCGCAGGCACATAGGGCGGCACGAATCCGGGCTGGAGGAGGCTCAGCATCAGCTCGCGCTTGTTCGGTGCTTGGCTCATGCTCCCAGTTTGGCAGGTCCGAGGGCACGGATCGCCGGGTCAGCGGCCCACCCGGCTCAGCAGGTCCGCGGCGGCCTCGGCGATGTCCTCCTCGGTGGCCACCGAGCCGGGAGGCGCCGCCGCTCGGCCATCGGCGAAGCCCGCGGCCAAGGGATCGATCTCGAGAGCGCCGGACAGGAGCAGACAGGGCACGCCGGCGGTGCGGCAGGCCCTCAGCACCTCGAAAGGGAGCTTTCCCTGCAGGGTTTGGCGGTCGGTCTTGCCTTCGCCCGTGAAGCAGAGCGAGGCCCGGGCCAGACGCTCGGGGAAGCCGACGGCCCCCAGGGCCAGGAGCGCGCCGGACTCCACGCGTCCGCCGAGCGCCTGCAGGATGGCGTAGCCCAGCCCGCCCGCGGCTCCGGC
>DPBN01000393.1 GCA_003516955.1 Armatimonadota bacterium
GACCTGGGCAGCACCAACGGCACCTTCCTCAACGACGCCCGGATCGAGCCGAACCTGCGCGTCCGCGTGACGCCGGACGACGTGCTGCGGATCGGCAACCTGGAACTCAGGATCGAGGTCGCCTGATGGACGAGATCACCGCGGAGTACCAAACCGAACAGCTCGCCTCGCTGCCGCCGCTGCGGGTCCGCCCCCGGGTCGCCGTCGCCGCCAAAACGGACCTCGGCCGGGTCCGCGAGAACAACGAGGACAAGTTCGAGTTCTTCCTGCCCGAGGACGAGGCCGCCCTGGCCACCCGCGGGCTGGTGTTCGTGGTGTGCGACGGCATGGGCGGGCACGCGGCCGGGCAGATCGCCAGCGAGCTGGCCTGCAAGACGTTCCTCGACGTGTACTACAACCACCCCTCGACCGAGCCGGAGCCCGCGATCCGCTCCGCCGTGTCGGCGGCCAACCGATTCGTGGCCGACGTGGCCCAGGCCGTCCCCTCCCGCAAGGGCATGGGCACGACCCTCAGCGCCCTGATCCTGGTGCAGGACCAGGCCTACACGGTTCAGGTGGGCGATTCGCGGGTGTACCGCCTGAGGGACGGCGCCCTCGAACAGCTCACGCGGGACCACTCGTGGGTGGAGGAGGCGGTCCGCTCCAAGCTCATGTCGCGCGAGGAGGCGGAGGTCCACCCCTATCGCCACATGCTGACCCGCGCCATCGGCAACGCCGACGACCCGCCCGACATCGACCTGTACGACCTGCGGGAGGGCGACGTCTTCCTGCTGTGCTCGGACGGCCTCACCAACCACGTGTCGGACGAGTCGATCGCCATGATGCTCGGCGCGTCCGGCCCGTCGGAGGCCGCCTGGCGGCTCGTGCAGGCGGCCCTCGCGGACGGCGGGAGCGACAACTGCACCGTGCTCGTGGTGCGCGTGGACGCCCTCGAGCGCGTGCAGGACGCCTAGCGCCCCGTCCGTCCCCAGCCGTGCCTCCAGCGGCGACCGCCCTGGCCCTGCCCCGGGTCGGAGCGGCGGTTGCCGTCGAAGCCTCCCCCTCGGATCCGGGCCAGCGCCCGCTCGAAGGCCGGCAGATGCCTCTCGCGGGAGGCGGCCTGGAGCGTCTCCAGCGTCCCTCGGACCTCGGGGCTCAGGTCCAATCGCAGCAGGCGATCGTACAGGGCGATGTTCTCCCGTTCCGCCCGGATGGCGGTCTCGAGCGCCTCCTCCCGGCTGGCAGGGGCATCAACCGCCTTCCCGCGGTCGGCGGGAACGGGCACGTCCAGCTTGCGCATGGCGTCCTCGACGAGCGCCGCGTGGGTCCGTTCGGCCCGGACGATGTTCGAGAACGGAGGCTCGGCTCCGAACTTGAGGATCACAGCCTCGTAGAGGGAGATCGCGGCCCGCTCGTCCGCGAGCGCCAGCTTCAGCGCGTTGACGTCGTCCTTCGTCGCGGGACCGAACAGGGTCAGCGCGGCGGCGGTTAGGGCGAGGATGTTCATCTTGGGGACCTCCTTGGTCTTGTGCGAGCGCAGGACGCCGCGCGGACCGAGGCGTTCCCCGGGCCGGGACTCAGTTGAGCGACGGGCGGCAGAAGTCGCTGTCGAGCGCCCGGCGCACCATCTCCCTGGCCCGGTGCAGGCGCGACTTGACCGCCGGGACCGACAGGTTCAGCCTCCTGCCCACCTCGGGGGCCTGCACCCCCTGGATCTCGCGCAGGATGTACACGTCGCGGTAGATTTCGGGCAGCTGCTCGATCGCCTTCTGCACGCAGTCGTAGATCCTCTCCTTCTCCACCTCCTCGTCGGGCAGCGGGTCGTCCGCCGGGGCCTCCGGCAGCTGACCCAGCTCCAGCTGGGAGAACTGGATGATCGGCATGAGAGCCTCCCGCCGCTTGATCCGGGTGCAGACCCGGCGGGCGATCATCGCCAGCCAGGCGCGGAAGTTCCCCTCGTCCCGAAGCTGATCCAGCGCGCGGTAAGCGCTGAGCAGAGCCTCCACCAAGGCATCCTCGGCGTCCTCGTGGTTCCCGCAGACGCGCATCATCTGGCGGTAGACCGCATCCTTGTGCTCCGCGACCAGCTTGTCGTAGTCCACTGCGGCGAGTTTACACCGCTTGCGCCGGCTGTCGGACGGGCCTATAATCGGGCCATCATGAACGATCCCACCACCGCGTTCGCGACGCTCCGCCGCCGGTTCAAAGCCCACCACCAGGAAACGGTCGCCAAGCTCGTCCGGCGGGCCGAGGTGCAGCTCCGCTTCGCCCGCAACTTCGCCGGCATCCAGCCCGACGCGGTGAAGGCCGAGTGGCTGGCGCTGGCCGACCGCGCGCAGGCGCTGCTGGACGCCGTCCCGACCGATCCCGAAGCCTTGCAGCGCGCCTTGGCCGAAGCCGAGGCCCTCCTGGCGCCGATCGGCCAGGCCGCCAAGCGCCACACGATCCATTGCGTGGGCCACGGCCACATCGACATGAACTGGATGTGGAGCTGGCCAGAGACCGTCGCGGCCACCCACGACACCTTCGCCTCGGTGCTGCGCCTGATGCGCGAGGTGCCGGACCTCACCTACTCGCAGAGCCAAGCCAGCGTGTACGACCTGGTGGAGCGGCACTTCCCCGAGATGTTCGAGGAGATCCGCCAGAGGGTCGCCGAGGGCCGCTGGGAGGTCACCGCCGTGCACTGGGTGGAGGGCGACAAGAACCTCGCCTCGGGAGAGGCGCTCTGCCGCCACCTGCTGCTCACCCGCCGCTATTTCCGGGAGAAGTTCGGCCTGCAGCCCGAGGACGTGCCGATCGACTGGGAGCCCGACACGTTCGGCCACGCCAACACGGTTCCGTCGTTCCTGGCCCGCGCCGGCGTGCGCTACTACTACTGCTGCCGCCCCGGCGGAGGCGACGGCCACCCGCTGCAGCGCGCCGCGCCAGTTTGGATGCCGGCTCCTGACCGTAAAGCTGTGCCGGCAGAGAAAAAGGGCCGTCAGCAGCGCCAGAGACAACAGCGCCTCCTCGTAGTCGAGGCCCTTCGCAAGATGGAACACGATCGAGAACGACGCGGCAACGGCAACCAGCCAGAAGGCCAGGCGTTTGCGCCTGTAGATGTTGAGCGACGCCACCACCAGAGCGAATCCCGTAAGCAGCGTGAGAGAGCGCGATAGGTGGATGAACTCGAGCGGGAATACTCGGCGCAATGACTCGATGCGTTCCGGAAGGCCGCGGCCCACCACCGAGTACACATTCAGCAGCCCGCTGCCGAGCGTAAGCAGCGCGACGGCCAGCACCGGGATGCGGCGGGCGGCGGTCACGGCTTGTTGGACGCCTGGATGGGGCGAGGCGAACTCCAGGGAGAGGACAGTCCTTGCCCGTGTCTTCCGTAGATCTGTTGGGATTCGGAGGAAGGCATCTCTGCTCCCCCTCTCAGTCCGAACCTCACGGGGCGCCCGGGGCGCATCCTTGTATGGTGTCTTCCTGCAAGCTTTCTCGATTGTACGGCAGCCCGGCTGTTTCGCCAACTGCCGGTCAGCACGCCTTTCGGAAAGCGATCCGCTGCGGGGTCTGGGCAAGACCGCCCGGCCCCCGAGATCTTCGCCGGCGGTCATTTTGAAAGCCGGGCTGCATTCGGCCCGCCCTGGAACTTGGGGGATAGCCAGGCTCTGCCCGCACTTACCAGTTCAGCTTCAGCGGCGGCGCTTCCCATTTCTCGTTCGCCGCCATCATCTCGTCCCACGTCACCGTGGCCTCTTTGTATGCCGCCGTGCGCCCAAGAATGCCGGTGAGGTTCGACTCGACCGAAACCTCGTAGTTGTAAATCGGCTTCGATTCGCGGATCGACTGGACGAAATCCTTCACGTTCTGAATCGCCCCGCCCCGGAATGTATCGTCTTTTTCCGCGCCCATCCACGCATTCCTGCCCAGAATCCGGATCGTCCCGCCGTAATGCGTGTCCGCGCACCCGTTGATGCCGAACACCCGCACGCACAGATCGGAGAAACTCCCCGTCAATTGATGCGACGCGAACGAGGCATGCACCCCGTCCGGATACCAGAAATTCACCGCAAAATGATCCCAGGCGTCCCCGAATTCATTGGGCGTTCCCCGCCAATCGGTTCGCCCTCCTGTGCCGTTGGCCTTCACAGGCCGCGCCCCCAGCAGCCAGTTGGCGATGTCGATCACGTGGATGTTCTGCTCCACGATGATGTCGCCGCTCAGCGCCCGGTCGCCGAACCAGTTCAGAATCCGCCTCTGCCCCGGATCCAT
>DPBN01000239.1 GCA_003516955.1 Armatimonadota bacterium
CACCCGCGTGTTTCCCCACTGGTTCCTGCCCGCCTTCGCGGACTACGCCGGGAGGGAGCAGGAGCTGCCGATCGACCAGCACGCGCTGATCGCGCTCTGCGCTCCGCGACCGGTGCTGCTGCTCAACGCCGAGGAGGACACGTGGGCGAACCCCGTCGGCCAGCAACGGATGCTGGAGCTGGCCAAGCCGGTATACAGCCTCCTTGGCGCGGACGATGTGGTCGAGTGGCACCTGCGGCCGGGAAAGCACGAGGTGTTGCCGGTCGACTGGGAGCGGGCCATCGCTTTCGCCCGCTATCGCCTTCGGGAGCGAACGGCTCCGCCGAAGCGGATGCCGTGCTGAGGATTCTATGGTCTTCTGGATCGCTTTGGCACTCGGAGCGGCCTGCTCGGCTCCGACGACGAGGATCGGCCTCGCCCTAGGCGTGCCGGAGGGTGGAGGCGAGGAGGAGTACCTCCGGGCTCTCCGACAACAGATCAGGCTCGGCCTGGACGCGGGGAACCTGAGCCTGAAATGGGACGAGTTCGAGGCCCAGAGTGGCAAGCCGCTGGAGGACGGCCTCGGCGTGGCGCGGTTCGCCGGGCAGCGCCTCGTGCTGACCATCGCGACCATCGACACGGTCCGTCGCCGACTGCCCAAAGACGTCGAGGGTCTGGCGTGGGACGACTCTCGGCTGGCCGAGCGCTTCGAGGCCTTCTTAGGCAAGGTTCTGGCGCGCGCCAAACCGTACGTCTCTTGGCTCAGCCTGGGGAACGAGGTGGACCCCTACCTTGCGAGCCACCCGGACGAGGTGGAGCCGTACCTGCGGTTCCTCGCCCGGGCGAGGCAGGTCGTTCGACGCCTCGCGCCCGGCACGGCGGTCGGGGTCACCGTGACGTGCCGCGACAGCCAGAAGCGCCCGGACCTCGCTCGCCGGCTGCAGGCGGGGATGGACGTCACCATCGCCACCTACTACCCGCTCGACGGGTTCCGGCCGACGGTGGGCTCCGTCGACCGGGACTTCGCCTTTCTCCTGAGGCTCGCCGGCGACCGGCCGCTGGTGCTGCAGGAGATCGGATGCCCTTCCTCGCCGTTGGTCGGGTCTTCGGAGGACCTGCAGGCCGGCTTCGTGCGATCGGTGTTCGAGCAGCTCGGTCTGCACGGCGGGAGAATCCCGGCGGCGGTGTTCTTCGCGCAGACGGACTTTCCCAGCTCGCTGCTGGGAGTTCTAGAGGGCTACTACGGCATCCGGGACGAGCAATTCCGCGCGTTCCTCGGCTCCTTGGGTCTCCTGGATGCCAAGGGACGACCGAAGAAGGCTTGGCGCGTGTTCGCGGAGAACATGGCGCGCCTCCGCCCGGTCGGAGGGGAGTATCTCTAGCCGCCTTCCTCGGTCAGGAGGCGGTCCAGCTCGGCATCGTCGAGCCGCTCCAGCTCTCGGTGGAATGCTTGGCGCTCGCTCTCGCGCTGGGCGCGGGTCTTCCGGCGGCGGAGGCCCTCTAAGAACCGGACCTTCTCCTCGTGGCTCTCGCACACCAGCTTGGGGACGGGCGTGGGCTTGCCGTCTTTGATGGCCACCATGGTGACCCGGGCGGTGTTGGTGTGGCGTCGCGCACCGGTCAGCACGTCTTCGGCCTCCACCTCCACGGTCACCTCGACGCTCGTTCGGCCCGCGTAGCTGACGAAGCCGGTGAGCACGACCACGTCGCCGATCTCGATCGGCTCGTGGAAGTCGACGCGGTCGAAGCTCGCGGTGACACAGACGTTGCCGGCGAACCGCGAGGCGACCGTGTAGGCAACCAGGTCGATCATGGAGAGGATCGCGCCGCCGAACGCCTTGCCATACATGTTGGCGTGGCCGGGTGTCACGACCTGCGCCATCTGCATGCGCGTCTCGGCGGCGCGCTTGGCCTCCATGTCACACCGCGCTGAGCACGATGGTGGCGAAGTCGTCGGGGTCCAGGCTCGCTCCGCCCACGAGTCCGCCGTCTATGTCCGGCTGGCTGAACAGCTCCTTGCTGTTGGAGCCTTTCACGCTGCCGCCGTACAGGATGCGGATCGCGTCGGCCGTTTCTTGGTCGTACATCCCAGCCAACGTCTTGCGGATCATTCCGCACACTCGGCTGGCTTCCTTGGAGTCGCAGACCTGGCCGGTGCCGATCGCCCAGACCGGCTCGTAGGCCACGGAGAAGCACCCCAGCTCGCTGCAGTCGACGCCCGCGAGGGCGCCCTCGAGCTGTCTCCGGATGACGTCGTCGGTGTTGCCGGCCTCGCGCTCCGCCAAGGTCTCGCCCACGCACAGGATCGGCATGAGGGAGTGGTACAGGAGGGCCTTGATCTTCTGGTTGACCGTCTTGTCGGTCTCCGCGAAGTAGCCCACGTCGTCGGCGTCGATCTCGAGCTTGCCGAAGCGGCCGCGGGTCTCGGAGTGGCCCACGATGCACAGCTTGCACCCCGCGTCCGCGAGCATGGGCGCGCTGACGCAGCCGGTGAACGCGCCGCTGTCTTTCCAGAAGACGTTCTGGGCGCCGACGGAGATCTTCGTCCCCTTGAGGGCTTGGGCGACGGCTCCGATGCTCGTGTAGGGCGGGCAGACGGCGACCTCCACAGCGTCCGTCACCGCGATCTTGCGGACGAGGGCCTCGACCAGCGACACAGCCTGTGGCTGGATGAGGTTCATCTTCCAGTTGCCGACGACCAGTTTCTTGCGCACTTCCTACCCCCTCTCGATCCGCGGCTCCACGACGATCTCGACCTTGCCGCGCACCGCGTTCGTGATGATACAGTATCCGTCCGCCTTGTGCGCCATATCCTCGGTTAACTTCAGCTGGTCGTCGGTCGCCTCGGCCGCGAGCCGGATGTGGGGCTGGATGGTGATCTTCTTGTAGGTGAACTGCGCTCCGGCTTGCTCCACCTCACCCACGGCGGAGGTCTCGACGGACGCGACCGGGAGCCTGCGGTTGGCCGCGATGATCCCGAAGGTGATGGAGTAACAGGCCGCGACGGCCGCCGCCAGCAGCTCCTCGGGGTTGGTGCCGTCTCCGGTTCCTT
>DPBN01000152.1 GCA_003516955.1 Armatimonadota bacterium
CGCGCCATCCCGGCTGGAAGCGGAACGGTGCCGGCCGTCTGGCGGCGGTTCCAACCCAAGGACGTGCGGACGCGGGAAGCGAGTTCGGGTCGGCGTTCCGGGAAACCCTCGAACCTGTCGGTCGTCGGGCTCGGGCATCATCCGCGACCCTGCCGGCGCTCGCCGTCGCGGCGCATGCTCTGCGCCACGAGGCTAGCGATCAGGACGAAAGTGCCGATCCGGGGGGCACTCGGCAACCCCCAGGCACCCCGGAGGGATCAGGTTGGGATCGTTCGAGCCGTTGTCGGCGAGGGGCGCCAGCGCAACGAGGGCGAACCCCGTGGCCGCCAACGCCGCCAACAACAGCCCGGCGAGAGCCTTGCTCATCAGCCTTACCTCCGTTTGAAGTTCGGGAGCTTCAGCTCCCGTTAGTATTATGGGATAGTTCTTCCGGATGCTGTCAAGAGGTTTTTTGGAGTGTCCAGAAATGGCCGAGCCAGGAGGCCGCTCCCGAGGGTGGCGCTCCACTCCAGTCATAATGGGGGCGGGATGGCTTGGGACGACGCTCTCTGGCGGCGCATCGCTGAGCGAGGGGTCCACGACGCGATCGCGCGGTGGACCGACGAGCAGGCGATCGAGGCGACCGAGCGCTTCGGTGCGCACAACTACCACCCGCTGCCGGTGAACATCGTCCGGGCCAAGGGCGCGCGCGCCTGGGACGCCCAGGGCAAGGAGTACCTGGACTGCGTCGGGGCGTACTCGGCCGTCGCGCACGGGCACCTTGCGGAGGCGCTGGTGCGCGAGGCCAAGGCCCAGCTGGAGCGCTCCACCCTGGTGAGCCGCGCGTTCTACACGCCGGAAATGGCGTTGTTCGTGCAAGCCCTGGCGGAGTACTCGGGTCTGGACGCCGTGTGCCCGATGAACACGGGCGCCGAGGCCGTGGAGACCTGCATCAAGCTCGCGCGCAAGTGGGCCTACACCGTGAAGGGCGTGCCGGAGGACCGCGCCGAGATCGTGGTCTGCGAGAACAACTTCCACGGCCGCACGACGACGATCGTCGGCTTCAGCACGGAGGAGCGGTACCGGCGGTTCTTCGGACCTTTCGCTCCGGGCTTCCGGATCGTGCCGTTCGGGGACGCGGAGGCCCTGGAGGCCGCCGTCACCCCCAACACGGCGGCGTTCCTCGCCGAGCCGATCCAGGCGGAGGCCGGCGTGATCGTGCCGCCGGATGGCTACCTCGCCCAAGTCCGGCAGGTCTGTAGCCGCCACCGCGTGCTGCTGGTGTGGGACGAGGTGCAGACCGGCTTCTGCCGGACCGGGCGGCGGTTCGCATGGAACCACGAGGACGCCCGGCCGGACCTCATGGCGGTGGGCAAGGCCCTGGGTGGTGGGTTGCTCCCCGTGTCGGCGGCCGTTGGGACCCGAGAGGCGATGGCGGTGTTCCAGCCGGGCGACCACGGGTCGACGTTCGGGGGAAACCCGCTCGCGTGCGCGGTGGCCGTGGCGGCCATGGCCGTGATGGAGGCGGAAGGTTACGCCGGGCGGGCGGAGCGTTCGGGGGCCTTCCTGCGCACGGCGTTCCTGCGGGCCGGCGGCGGCTCCATCCAGGAGATCCGCGGCAAGGGCCTGTTGCTCGGGGTGGAGTTCGTGCCGGAGCTGCCCGCCGAGCGTCTGCAGGAGGCGTTCCTGCGCCACGGGCTGCTGACGAAAGAGACCCGGCGCCGAACCTTTCGGTTCGCACCTCCAATCGCGACGGAGCAGGCGGAGCTGGAGGAGATCGCCGAGCGGTTCGAGTCCGCCGTTCGCTCCGTGGCCGGGACCATGTGAAATCCCCGTCTCTTTGCGGAACAACCCTCTTGCCGGGCGCTCCCGGCGGGAGTTGGCAGGGGCATGGCGGAACAGGCCGAAGCGGCTGCGGGCAAGAAGGGCGGCGGAAAGCTGCCGATCCTCATCGTGCTGGCGCTGGTCCTCGGAGCCGGCGGCTTCTTCGCGATGAAGATGAAGGGTGGCGGAGAGGCCAAGGCCGAGCCCGAGGTCAAGCTGGGCAAGATCGAGGAGCTGGACGAGTTCCTCGTCAACCTCAGTGGCGGCACCAGCTACCTACGGGCGCGCATCGCGCTGCACCTGGCCGAGGGAACCAAGGAGGAGGAGATCAAGGCGAACCTGCCTGCGATCCGCGACGCCATCATCCTCACCCTCACCAACAAGACGCTGCGCGAAGTGGAGACGCTCGACGGCAAGCGCAAGCTGAAGAGGGAGATCGCCGCGAAAGTGAACGGCCTGCTCGAGGGCCTCTCCCACGACGAGTCGAAGAAAAAGAAGAAGAAGTCGAAGAAGGATGGGGAGGACGCCGCCGACGCGGAGCCTGAGAACCCGGACTGGGACAGCGACACGGGTCCGGTGCTGAAGGTCTACCTCACGGACTTCGCGACGCAGTAGCAGGGACGCTTTTTGGGGAAGTGCCGGGTTGAGGGGGCCTGGCACGGAAGGGGACCGGGGGCTCCGCAGAGCGGGGCCCTCCGGGTTTTTCGGGCCGATCGGTCGGAGACGGGCGAACGAAAGTGCCCCTCCGATCCGTCCCTAACAGGGACCATGTCGCTCTTCATCAGCCTTCCCCTCCTCCTCGCCGTCTCCGGCGCGCCGATGGGCGCGCCCGACCGCCGAACCCTGGGGGCCTGGGTCGAGGAAGCGGCCGGACGGATCGAGTCCGCCTATTGGATGCCCGAGCGCCGGCTCTATGCGGACTTCGTCAAGCCCGACGGGAAGGCTGGGGAGGACCCCTGCTTCCTGTGGGGGATGGGCGTCCTGCTCTCGGGGTACGCGGCGGCGATCCCGGCCAACCCGGCCCGCTTTCGACCGCTGTTCGAGCAGGCGTTCCGCGCCATCGAGGCGTACTGGTCCGAGGCCCGCGGCATCGGCGGGTACGCCGTTTGGCCGAGGCAGGCGGACCCCGACCGCTATCACGACGACAACGCTTGGGTCGCGCTCGCCCTGACGGAGGCCTACGAGGCCACGCGCCTGCCCGCCTACCTGAAGCGGGCCGTCGAGGCGCACCGCTTCGTGATGAGCGGCGAGGACG
>DPBN01000160.1 GCA_003516955.1 Armatimonadota bacterium
TCAGCGAGCGGCTGCTGGGGGCCGTTGAGCGCGGCCTTCAGCGCATGTCCCAGATGCGGTAGCTCAGGAAGTAGAGGCTCCGCTTGATGGCTTGGGCGGCGGCGAGGGCCGCCTCCGGCACGGTCTGGCCGGTCGCCGCGGCGTCCTCCGGCGTGATCCGGAAGAGCTCCTTGCCCAAGCCGACGACTCTGCCGTCGTCCCGGGCCGCCACCTGGAAAAGCTCCGGGACCTTGTCGAAGAACACGTTGAGGCGTTCGCACGCGCGGGCGGCCCGTTCGGGCGCGTCGGGGCCGGCGAACGACACGAGCCTGGCGCCGTTGAACCGGACCTCCAGGACCCCCTCGTTCTTCGGAGAGGGCTGCGCGATGGCCCGGAACGTGGTCGTGACCTTGCTGCGCTCGATCGGGATTCCGGCCGCCCGGATCTGGTTCGCCAACTCGATCGCACGGTCCCTCGAGGGCGGGTGGGTCCGATAGATTCCCCAGTCGATCTTCGGTCGGTTGCGCTCGTCCACGGCGAGCCGCTCCATGAACGTGAGCATCCCGACGGGGTTGTAGCGGCTGCGCAGCATGTACTGCAGGCCGCCGTCGTCCGCCGCCTCCTCGGCCTGCTGGCTCCAACCCGAGCCTGCGGCCAGTCCGACGAGCTGGCCGAGCATGAGCACGTCGCCGGATGCCTGGCCGCCCGAGAAGATGGCCACGAGGATCATGGGCAGCGTGATCGCCTGCAGCTTGCTCTGCTCCCTCTGGAGCGTGGCGAGGTGCCGGAAGGCGGCGTGCGCGATCTCGTGAGCAAGGACGCCGGCCAGCTCGTCGTCGCTCTCGGCGTACTCGATCAGGCCCTCGTACACGTAGATGTAGCCGCCCGGGAGGGAGAAGGCGTTGACGTCCTTGCCCTCCAGCACCTTGAAGGTGTACTGGAAGGTGTTCTTGCGAGGGTCTCCCCATCGCACGCGCGGCTGGATGGAGTTCGCGATCTCGGCGAGCTCCTGGCCGATCCTTCGAACCCGTTCCTGGTACTGGGCGTTCTTCGAGACCTTGAACTCCTTCTCCACCTCCGCCGCGTAGCGCTTGCCGATCTCGGCGTCTCGGCTGAGCTCCTCGGCGTGGGGGTCCGGGCGCGGCTTGTCGGACGCCTTGGGCGGCGGCGCCGCGGCCTCGGGAGGCGGGGGAGAATCGGCGAAGAGGGCCCCGGAGATCGCACCGAGGAGGACAGCGGCGAGGAGGGGGCGAAGATTCACGTTGCTACTCGTTGGACGCTCCCGGCGCCGAATCCGGGTCAATCAGAACGGGACGGTCCCTGTCCCTGTCCCTGTCGACCACGCAGAGGATGCGCATGGTCTCCAAACCGTCGTTGAGGAACCGGTGGGGCTGGTCCGGGCCGACCAGGACCACGTCCATCGGGCCGACCGGGTGCCACTCGTCTCCGAGCCGCACCTTGCCCCGCCCCGCCAGCACCAGAACGAAGTGGACGTGTCGGTGCCGCTCGAACGAGGTGAACCCTCCGGGAGCCAGCTCGAAGCAGCGTGCCTCGAACCGGCAGGGCAGGCCCTCCGTGAGGACCCTTCGGGAGACCCCCTCCCAGGTGCCCGGCTCATCCTTGTACCGCGTCTCGGGCACGCCGTCCCAGCCGCCCGCGCCGTGTCGGAGGATCATTCGAACACCGCCATCGCTTTCAGCCATTCTCCCCGCTTCATCCGCTCGTAGGCCTCCGGCAGATCTTCCAGCCGGACGAAGTGGCTGACCACCTGCTCGGCTCGGACGCGGCCCTCGCGGAGCCACCTTAGCGCCGCCGCCATGTCCGACGGGCCGGCGGAGTACGAGGGGATGAGTTCGATCTCTCGAAAGTAGAGCCGGTGCTGGTCGAGGGGCAGGGTGGTGCCGGGAGGCATCGGCGCGAAAAGCACCACCCGACCGCCCGGCCTGGCTAGATCCGTCCCCGCCCGTATGGCCTCGGCGCTCCCCGGGCAGACGAAGACGACGTCGAACGAGGCCGGGCGGCCCTGGGCTTCGGCGCGCAGGCCGAGGTTCCGCGCCCACTGGATTCGCGGTTCCGCCCGCTCGATTCCCACGGCACCGGGAAGGACCAGGAGGTGCAGGAGGCCCATGGAGCCCAGGCCCACCACGGCGGCGCTCTCGCCGGGGGTCCAGCGGGATCGTGCGACCGACTTCGCGACGGTTGCGAGCGGCTCGGCGAGCGCGGCGTCCACGGGGCGGAGGTCGTCCGCCCGGTGCGTGTCGGCCAGGTTCGCGGCAGGCACGGCTACGGTCTCGGAGAGGCCTCCCGGCACCAGCCTCGTCGCCTTCCACGTGGGGCAGTGCACGGGCCGTCCCGACTGGCAGGCGTCGCACGCTCCGCAGGGGGCGTGGTGGTGCGGCACGACCACGCTGCCCACAGGGAACCGTGGGTCGTCCGACGCCCGAACGACCCCGCAGACCTCGTGGCCGAGCACGTGCGGAACCTTGCCGTCCATGTACCAGTCCATCAGCTCGCCCGAGCAGAGCCCGGAGGCCAGGGCGCGCAGGAGCAGGCCGCCCGGCGGCAGGCTCGGCTCGTCGTCGGC
>DPBN01000163.1 GCA_003516955.1 Armatimonadota bacterium
GGTCCTAGGCCGGATGCTGCGGGGAGGGCAGACGCTCTGGGGCCGTCTGGCGCCACTCGATCGAGAAGACGCCGGCCAGAGCCTCCAGGTAGGTCGGCAGGACGTCCTTCGGCGACAGCGCCCGGCCCGTTTCCACCGCCACGGAGGTGACGCCGTAGTCGCGGATGCCGCACGGAACGATCAGTCGGAACGGACTGAGATCGTTGTCGCAGTTCAGCGCGATGCCGTGGTACGAGACCCACTTCCGGACCTTGACGCCGATGGCGGCGATCTTGCGGTCCCCGACCCAGACCCCGGTGTGCGGGGGGAACCTCCGCGCCTCCAGGCCGAGGGAGGCGAGCGTCCGGATCAGCGCTTCCTCGAGCGAACGCAACCAGGCGTGCAGGTCGCGGCCGACCAGGTCGAGGGGAAAGATCGGGTAGGCCACCAGCTGTCCCGGCCCGTGGTAGGTCACGTCGCCGCCGCGGTCCGTCCGGCAGACCTCGATGCCGAGCTCGCGGTACCGGTCCGGGGTGAGGAGCAGGTTCTCCTCGTGGAAGGACGCGCCCAGCGTGAGCACGGGGGGATGCTCGACGACGAGCAGGGTGGGCGGCCTCTCCCCTCGGGCAACCTGCGTGGCGACCGACTGTTGGAGCCGGAAGCAGGGCTCGTAGGACATCGTGCCGAGGTCGCACCACTCGGCCGGCGTCATGCGTCCTCCGTGGGGTTGAGCACCACGAGCACCCGATGGCCGTCCACCGGCTCCTTCAGCTCGGCCATCCGCTCGTCGCCCAGGTCCGTTGCGACGGCCTCGGTGACCGCGATGCCTCCAACGGGAGCGACCTCCTCGACGTGCGCCGCGATGTCGATCACCTCGGCGAACTGCACCTCGCTCAGCTCCCCGACGACGCTGCCCTGGTGCAGGCCGATGCGGAGCCGGAAGGGCGAGGCCAGCCGGTTGACCCTGCGGTTGAACTCCCCGATGCGCGTCTGGATGCGCTTGGCCGCGGCCAAAGCCTGGGCCGCGCTGGGGAAGCCGGCCACCGCTCCGTCGCCCGCCGTCGAATGGATCGTGCCTCCGAACGACTCGCAGCACTCCCGCACGAGGCTCTGGTACTCGCGGAAGCAGTACTCCACCACGTAGGGGTCCGCGTTGGCCTTCATCGCGGAGCTCTTGGCTACGTCGACCACCAGGATGCACACGTTGGCGCGGGAGGGGGAAAGCAGGCGCTGCACCTCGATCAGCTCGGCGAGCAGGGCTCCGGGGTCGTTGCGGCGCAGGAGGCTCTCCCGGCGCGCCCGCTCCTCCACGGCCGCTCCGAGGCTCCCCATGGCCGCGATGGCCAGCGACGCCAGTAGCTGGGCGGCCTTCTCCGGATAGAGGCTCGCGAGAAGGCCCGGCACGCCGAACTCCGTGACCGGGAGGGCCTCCGGCAGGAGGTAGCAGGCCGAGAACAGCGCGCACGCCAGGAACGCCCTCCAGAACCTGCCGGCCAAGAACGCCAGGGCGACCTGGGCGAGGAACCAGCCCGCCAGAAACACCAGGGCGACGACGATGTCGATCACCTCCGCTCCCGTCACGCCGCGGACGTTGCCCGCCGCCGTGCGCAGCCCCGATGCCGAAGCCACGTAGCCCAACCCGAGCAAGAGCCCCGACGTGGCGGAGAACAGCCATAGCCTGCGCCGCAGGGCTTCCACCCAGGGTTGCTCCAGCAACGGCCTTGGGCCGGAGGCCGCCTCGGATCCGAGGCGGAGCCGCTCCTCGATCTCGAACAGTCGCTCGAGCAGCTGCTGCCGGCTGAGCCGCTCCTTGCGACGGTCGGCGCGGCGGATGGAGGCGTAGGCCCCGAGGATCGACACCACCGACCCCAGCAGGCCGTACAGGGCCGCGAGCAGGAGCAGTCCGATCGAGAGCAGCACCAGCTCGGGCACCATGTTGCGGTCCGGGTTCGGTCCCGAGTGCTGGCGGTACCAGATCGCGGTGATGGAGAACGTCGAGAGCACCACCCAGTTGACCAGCGCTCCGAACAGCGCCTGGCGGACCATCGCGTGCCTGGCGAAGCAGGCCATCTGGGCTGCGAGCACCGCCAGGAACAGCGCCACCAGCCCGCCACCCTGCAGCCTCAGGACGGCGTTGCGGCCCGCCGTCGCCAGCTGCTCCGGGTTTTCGGAGACCCAGCCTGCGGCGAGGGCCAGGCCGGTGGTCGCTCCCACGAAGAAGCCGGGACGGTTCGTCGCGGGGATCCACCCTCGCCGCAGGATCTGGGCCAGGGGCCCGCAGAAGCGCCTGCAGAAGGCCAGCCAGAAGAGCGTCCAGCGCCTCTCCTCGGGCGGAACGGACGCCGTCGCGGAGGACACGGCGCGGACCGTCTCCAGCGCGCTTCGGACGCGGTCGACGGGCAGCCCGAAGCGCTCGGCCAGCCTCTCGGGCGGCGAGTGCATCGCCTCCGGGTGCTGCCGAAGGTGCTCGGCGAGTTTGAGGAAACCTGCCGACTCCGAGCCGGCTGCTTGCGTCATATCGGGACCCTGACCATGATACATCCCGCCGAGCCGGGCGGATGCTCCATAATCCGCTTGGGGAGCCGGCCGGGTGGCGGCGCCCGGCGATTTCGCGCCGGGTGAGGAAAGTCCGGACTTCGCAGGGCACGGCGCCCTGGGCAACCAGGGGCGGGGCGACCCGACGGAAAGTGCCACAGAAACCAAACCGCCCCGGCTCGTTCGGGGTAAGGGTGAAACAGTGGGGTAAGAGCCCACTCCGGTCCGCCGCAAGGCGGGTCCGGGGGCAAACCCCGCCGGAAGCAAGGCCGAATAGGGAGGCGACGACGCTGCCCGCCGAGCCTCCGGGTTGGCCGCTCAGACAGATCGCCACACAAAGACAGAATCCGGCTTACAGGCCGACTCCCCAACAGAAGGCCC
>DPBN01000370.1 GCA_003516955.1 Armatimonadota bacterium
GTCCGGAGGGGCCGATCGACGACGCGGATCGCCCACCTTGGCCTTCAGCGGCCGAGCCGGCGACGAAGGGCCCAGCCGCAACGGCCGAAAGCCGGTGCCACGGCGCCGTGCGGGGCACCGGCCGCCCGCTTCATTTTCCGAAAACCCGGCGCAGCAGCGGCATGTACACGCCGCCGATCACCGTCCGAGCCTGGAAGCCGACCTGGCGGCCGGTGTCCACGTCGTACCAGTCCGTGAACGGCACGCGGCTCGGCGACTCGTTCACGAAGGCGTGCACCGGATCGACCAGCGCGTCGAACGTCCGGCGGTCGTCGGCCAGCGTCGCGGTCCACAGGATCCAGTCGGTCTTGGTGTAGCGCGCCCGGTTGTCGAGCGGCAGGCCGTACCTGCCCTGGTGCGCCAGGTACCAGGCCAGCTCGCGATCGTACACCTCCTGCGGAAACAGGCCGAAGCCGAGCAGCTTGTCCCAGACCAGGTTGTACTTCTGGCTCCACGTGCCGGGCTTGTCGAACGCCAGCCGGTAATGGTCGCCGTCGTCCGCCATGCGCGCCCACTCCTTGGCCATCCCGCGCGCGGCCTCGAGGTACCGGGCGGCGTCTTCGCGCAGCCCGAGCCTCTCGCACAGGCGGGCGTAGCAGGCGATGCCCAGGATCGCCTTGATCGAGAGGTTGGCGTTGTGCGCCAGATGCCCGGCGAAGTCGTCGGTGCACAGCTGGTTCTCCGGGTCCAGGCCCTTCTCCAACAGGTACTCGGCCCAGCGGGTGAGCACGGGCCAGAACTCCCGGGCCAGCGAGGGATCGTTCTTCCGCTCGGCGAGAGCGGCCGCGAGGATCAGCATGTTGCCGCTCTCCTCGACGGGCATCTGGTTCTCCTCGGTGCGCTCGCCGCCGCCGTACACCTGGCCGTTGGCGAGCGGGTACGTGCCGAGGTCGTGCGGGGCGAACGGCCACCTCCAGCGGGGACTGGAGGCGTAGACCAGGATCGGGCGGATCTGCGCCTCGAGCAGGTCGGGGTTCAGCGCGAGGTACAGAGGGGAGCCGGGGTAGGTGACGTCCACCGTGGCGATGCAGCCGTTGCTGAAGTTCTCCTTGCTGAACATCAGCAGCTTGCCGTCGACGTCCCTCACCAGCTTGTGCCCGGCGATGCTCTGCCGATAGGCCAGCTCGGCGATCTGGGCGTACTTGGGGCCTCCGACCTCCTCGAGACGCCGCCTCAGCTCGGCGTCGAAGGCCCGGCAGCGCTCGCGGATGCGGACGTAGCGCCTTTCGGCGGCCCGGATCAGGTCGCCAAAGTCCTGCGAGCCCTCCCTCCAGATCGGCGGCAGCTTCCGCCCGAGGAACTCGATGGAGGACACGTCGTCGTAGGCGAGCGTGATGCGGCGCGACACCGGCTCGGCGCCCACCTCGGCGTCGCGGAGCGTGAGAGCGGCGACCGGCCACTCGTCGTGGGCGGGCCGGGGCATCCGCAGGTCGTCCCCCGCGGGAAGCGACCCTTCGGTGGCGAAGCCCTCCCTCAGCTTGGCCGCGGCGCCGAAGGCCGTGCGCCAAGCGTCCGGGGAGCTCAGCAGCATCCTCCCCCAATCGATGCGCAGGTCGTCCCCCTTGCGGGCGAGCACCCGCTGCTCGCTGGAGGCGATGGCGAGCACCGGCTGGCCGTCCACGAGGTACCGCGCCCACTCCACCGGCTGGTGCGGCCGGTCGACGCACCACTCCCCCGTGACGTCGGCGTACAGCTCCACTCGGTGCGCGGCGCCGTCGGTCGATCGGGCGGTCAGCGTCAGGTAGCTCGCCGGCAGGGCCAGCTCCGCGACGTCGTCCGCCAGCAGCGGCGACAGGAACTCCATGCGGAACTCGACCGGTCCGGCCTGCAGCGCGTACTCGGTGGTGGTGGCGCGAACGCTCAGACCGCGCATCTCGGCGGGTGTCACGCCCTCGGGCTCGCGGCCGACGAGCCGGTACGCCTTGCCGTCCACCCGGGCCAGGACCGCCAGAGCCATCGTGGCTCCCGTCCAGTGCCGCGTGTGGCTACCGGTCGGGGCGTCGTCGAAGGACCAGACGCTGAAATACGGGTCGTGGGTGACGAGCGGCACGGCCGGCGGCCGAAAGGATGCGCCCAAGGACATGCTCATTATGATAACCGCAAGCATCGCGTTCCTGCCGGGGGCATTCTGAACGAGCCTCCGGGGCGAAGGCAAGCGCGGCTAGCCGAGAAGCCTCTCCAGTCGCTCGGCGTCCTCCTCGGTGCCCCAGACCAGCAGCATCACGCCGTCGGTGCCGATTGCGTCGAGCAGAGGGCCGACCTCTTCCGGCTTCGGGGCGAGCACCTGCACCGACTTCCCGGCCGACAGGATCCGGCGGTAGAGGTCGTACCAGCACGGGTCGCCGCCGCCGGGAACGGTGGGCTCGGGCGTCCACTCGATGGCGTCCAGCGCCTCAATCTCGAGCAGAGCGTCCAGGTGCTTCATGCAGTGCGTGCCGTCCAGGTGGAACATGGAGTAGTCCAGCCACTCGCACTGCGCCCGCAACGGCGGCACGACGAACCGGCGGAACATCGCCTCGGAGAACATCGCCGACTCGTCGCACTGCACCTTGGCCGTCTTGCCCGGGCCCCACAGGCAGAAGGCGCAGAACGCGTTGCCGCCCTCCTCGTCGCGGATGACCTCGTACAGAGCGTCGAACGCCTGGAAGTAAGCCTCGTTGATCTCCCACAGCCGGCGCTCGACCCACTCGGGCCGCTCGATCAGGTCCATCATCAGCTCCTCGTTCCCTCGGAGCTGGGCGAGCGTGTCGATGTTCTCGATCAGGTCGGGCATGCCGGCGTAGTAGCGGCCTTGGGCGCGGTCGACCGTGGCCTGCAGCAGCTCGCGGTGCTTGAGGAACCAGCGCTGGTTCGGGTCGAAGCGGATGGGCGGATAGGAGTCCGGGTCGGCGATGCAGGGCCGGTACCACACGGTCTCCGGAGTGAACTCCGGCTCCGAGCCGAGCATCGTGCCCAGGCTGCCGGGGCCGAGGTCCAGGTTCGCCACCGGGACCGTCTGGGCGCCGTGCCAAGTCCTTGACCGGAACCAGTGCTCGCGGGCCGACCGGTACTCCGCGTCCAGGTACGCCTGCTCGAGCGACCGGGGTTCGCCGGGGTCGGGCACCAGCTCCCACGGCTCCGCCTTGGCGGCAAGCACCTGCAGGCAGACCCCCTTGCGGTTCCACCAGTCCGCGAGCCGGCGCTTCGCGCCCGTCCAATCCTTGTGCCATGTGTCGGGCATGGCCCCAGTTTAGCGATTCCCGCGCGTCGGCGAAACCCCGGCTCCTCGGTCGGAGGGCGACCCGCCGCGGCCCAGCTTGGGTTGCCCGGCCCACCCGCCGCAAGCCATACTGCCTGTCAAGATCCGGGAGAACCCATGGCCGCTTTCCGCGAAGGTCTCAGTTTCGACGACGTCCTGCTCGTACCCAAACACACCGAGGTGCTGCCCAACGAGGTGGACATCTCCACCACCCTGCTGCCGGGCGTCCGCCTGAAGGTGCCGATCGTCTCCGCCCCGATGGACACCGTGACCGACGCGCGGATGGCGATCGCCATCGCCCGCGAGGGCGGCGTCGGCGTGATCCACCGCAACATGCCGATCGACGTGCAGGCCGAGCAGGTGGACCGCGTGAAGCGCTCGGAGCACGGCGTCATCACCAATCCGATCCAGCTGACGCCCGAGAGGCCGATCCAAGACGCCGTGGACCTGATGGACCGCTTCCACATCAGCGGCGTGCCGATCGTCGACGCCGAAGGGCGGCTGGTCGGCATCCTCACCAACCGCGACATCCGCTTCGAGACCGACTACTCCAAGCGGATCGAGACCCGCATGACCTCGCGGAACCTGATCACCTCGCACGTGGGCACCACCCTCGACGAGGCCGAGGAGATCCTCGCCGAGCACCGTATCGAGAAGCTGCCGATCGTGGACGACGAGGGACGGCTCAAGGGGCTCATCACCATCAAGGACATCCTCAAGGTCAAGCAGCATCCGAACTCGACCAAGGACTCCAAGGGCCGCCTCGTGGTCGGTGCGGCGATCGGAGCTTTGCGCGAGCCCTACGAGCGCTCCAAGGCGCTCCTGGAGGCCGGCGTGGACTTCGTGGTGATCGACGCCGCCCACGGGCAGAGCAAGGGCGTGATCGACTGCGTGCGGATGCTGAAGAAGCGCTTGCCGGACCTGAAGGTCATCGCCGGCAACGTGGCCACGAGGGAGGGCGTGCGAGAGCTGTACGAGGCCGGCGCGGACGGGCTCCGGCTCGGCATCGGGGCGGGATCGATCTGCACCACGCGCATCGTGGCGGGCGTCGGGGTTCCGCAGTTCACCGCCGTGCTGGAGTGCTGCGAGGAGGCCAACAAGCTGGGCATCCCGACGATCGCCGACGGCGGCATCCGAAGCTCCGGCGACGTGGTGAAGAGCCTCGCCGCGGGGGCCAGCGCGGTGATGATGGGCAACATGTTCGCCGGCTGCGACGAGAGCCCCGGCGAGATCGAGATCTACCGCAACCGCGCCTACAAGGTTTACCGGGGCATGGGCTCCATCGGCGCGATGAAGCAGGGGTCCAGCGACCGCTACATGCAGATCAAGGACTCCGGCGCGGTGATCGTGCCCGAGGGCGTCGAGGGCCGCGTGCCGTACAAGGGCCAGCTCGCCGACACCATGGCCCAGCTGGTGGGCGGCATCCGCTCCGGCATGGGCTACGTCGGTGCGGCGAACCTGCAGGAGCTGCGCGAGCGCGCCGAGTTCATCCGAATCACCAACGCCGGCCTGCGGGAGAGCCATCCGCACGACGTTTGGATCACCAAGGAGCCGCCCAACTACTGGTCGCCCTTCGCGGGCGGAGAGGGCGAATAGCGCCCGCGCGGCGCCGACGGCGGAGTCGACCATGGGTCTGCTGAAGTCGCTCCGCCGTGTCTCTCTCTGGCGGGGGTACGTTTCCGACCTCGTCCGGGACGAGCGGAAGTACCCCGGCAAGGTCCGCCTGGGGGAACGCCTCCGGGCTTGGAGCCGCGGCCTCCTCAGCGAGTCGTATCTGAGCTACGGAGCCGGCGAGACCGACCTGCGGCTCTACCTCAACGACGTTGAGCGCTACGTGCGGACCCCTTTCGTGAACGGCCCGGGCACCAGGCTGGTGAACGACAAGCTGCTGTTCCACGAGGTGGTCGCGCCGCACGCACGGACGCCCGAAATCCTCGGGTGGGTGTTGCAAGGGCGGTGGCACGCGGTGGGCTCTTCCCCAAACTCCCACCCCTTAAGGGTGCTGCTCGGCGCGCCGGATGGGTCGCGCTTCGTGCTCCGCCTGCGCACCGGCGGGGGCGGCAGGGGGGTCGCGTTCCTCGAGGCCCCGGACGGCGCGCTGCTGCTGGACGGCCGTGCCTACGGGCCGAGCGAGCTGGACGGGCTCTGGGCCGGCTTCCAAGACCACATCCTGACGCGGTTCGTGGAGCAGGGCTCGTATGCCCGCGCGATCTTCCCCGCCGCCACCAACACCCTGCGCGTGCTCTCCATGAGGGACCCCGAATCTGGCCGGGTCTTTCTGGCCGCGGCCATCCACCGGTTCGGAACCTCGGCCTCGGCGCCGCTAGACAACGTGGGCCGCGGTGGGCTCTGGTGCGAGGTGGACCTTTCCACAGGGACGCTCGGCAGGGCCGTCACCCGCGTTGTGGAGGGTCGGCCCCAATTCCGCACCGACCATCCGGAGACCGGAGCGGCGATCACCGGCGTGGCCCTCCCCTGCTGGCCCCAGACGCTCGAGACGCTGTTGAGGTTGCACGAGGCCCTGCCGCTGATCCAGCAGGTCGGGTGGGACTTGGTCCTCGCCGACGACGGACCTTGGATCATCGAGGGCAACAACTACTCGGGGATCGACATCTTCCAGGTCTTCGGGCCGCTGCTCACCGACCCTCGGGTGGAGCGCTTCTACCGGCACCACCGGGTGCTGCGGCGCCGCGTGCCGGGTGCAGACGCCACAGCTCATAGCGGCTGAGCTCGCGCACCGG
>DPBN01000238.1:0-2967 GCA_003516955.1 Armatimonadota bacterium
TCATTCCAAAATGGTGAGCGTTCTCTTGGCCATCGCAGGCGCATCCCTGGCACCGAAGGTCGATCCAATCCTCGAGGATCTGCAGCACCGGGCGTACCTGTTCTTCAAGAATGAGTCCAACCCGGACACGGGGCTGACCAAGGATCGGGCCTCGAACTCGAAGCCCGACGACTTCCACGTGGCGAGCATCGCCTCGACAGGCTTCGCGCTGGTGGCGTACGCCATCGGTGTCGAGCGGGGATGGATGGAGCGAGTCGACGCCAAGCGGCGCACCCTCGTCACGCTCCGCTCCATCAACGATCTCGTGGAGGGCGAGCACGGGTGGCTCTACCACTTCGTGGATTGGAGGACGGGCAAGCGCGAGTGGAAGAGCGAGGCCTCCACCATCGACACGGCGATCCTGCTGGCGGGCGTGCTCGCCAGCCGGCAGTACTGGAGGGACCCGGAGATCGATCGGCTCGCCGATCGGTTCGCCAAGAGGATCGATTGGCAGTGGGCCCTGACCGACGGAGGGGCCAAGCCCGACGAGAAGCTGATTGGCCACGGCTGGCGCCCGGAGGAGGGATTCCTCGGGGGCCGGTGGTCGGCCCAGTACAGCGAGGAGAAGATGCTGTACGTCATGGGGTGCGGCCTGAGCGACATCCGCACGGACGGCTGGGAGGCGATCGGCCGCAGCTTCCACAACTACAAGGGGATCGAGTTCATCACGGGCGGACCGCTGTTCATCCACCAAATGTCGGAGAGCTTCTTCGACTTTCGAGACAAGAGAGACCGCCTCGGGATCGACTATTCCGTGGCCACGCGCAACGCGATTCTGGCCAACCGCCAGTACTGCATCGACAATCCCCTGCGCTTCGAAGGCTACGGTCCGGACTTCTGGGGTCTGAGCGCCTGCGACAGCCCGGACGGGTACCGGGCGCTGGGCGCCCCGGGCTGGACCGAGGACAACGGCACGATCACGCCCACTTCCGCAGTGGCGTCCGTGCCCTACACGCCGTCGCTGGCGGTTTCGTTCGCCAAGCACATGCGGAAGTCCCACCCGCAGGCGTGGGGCCGCTACGGCTTTCCCAACGGCTACAACCCGTCTCGGAAGTGGATCGGGCCGGACGTGATCGGGATCGACCTGGGGATGATGATGCTGGCGATCGAGAACCACCGGAACGGCTTCGTCTGGCGGCTGACGGAGTCCCATCCCGCCGTCCAGCGCGGCTTCCGTCGGCTGGGCTTTCGAAAGGTGCCCGGAAGCGGAAAGGGGCCTCTCCGAATCGGAAAGGCCGCTGTCGGCGGCTAGCCGTCCGCTTGCTCGCCGCGGACTCGTTTGGATAGCCTGTGGGGCGTGATCTCCTCCAGCGACCGACGCCTTCTGCGAGACCTCGCCCTCCGAGTCGCCGAGCAGGCCTCCTCGCCGCGCATGGCCGCCCTCGCCGACCGGTGGCGGCGGCACAACGCCTTGGAGCGGGTGGGGCCGATGGTCGTCGTTTGGCCCGAAGGGAGCTGGGTGGAGGTTCTTCCTGAGGAGTCCCTGCTGTGCAGCGATCCCTTGGCTCGGGCATGGGAGACGGAGCTTCGTCGAAGGCTGATCCACTCGGAGTTCCTGAAGGACGACACGCCGGTCACCAGCGTGTTTCGCGTGGGCTGGGTTTGGTCGGACACCGGCTACGGCATGGAGGTGCCGCACCAGCAGGGGGAGCATCGAGGCAGCTACGTCTGGACGCCACCGTTCGACTCGTTCGACGGCATCCCGGAGAAGCTGTCCATGCGGCGCGTGCTGGTCGACGAGGATGCGACCAGGCGCCAGGCCGCGATGGCGGAGGAGGTTTTCGACGGCCTCCTCGCGGTGGAGATCGGGGGATCGTTCTGGTGGACGATGGGGCTGACCTGGCGGGCGATCGACCTGGTCGGCCTCGAGGGGCTGATGCTGGGCATGGTCGACGACCCGGACGGGGTGCACCGCCTGATGGCGTGGCTCCGCGACGAGCACGCGCAGTTTCTGGATCAGCTGGAGCAGGGCGGGTGGCTGACCCCGAACACGGCGGATCACGCGATCGCATCCGGCGGATACGGCTTCACGGACGAGATTCCGGCGCCGGAGCCGGGGCGGGCCGCGACCTGCGCCAACCTTTGGGGGTTCGCGGAGTCGCAGGAGACGGTCGGGGTGTCGCCGTCGATGTTCGCCGAGTTCGTCCTGCCTTACCAGAGACCGCTCTTGGAGCGGTTCGCGCTGAACTGCTACGGGTGCTGCGAACCGGTGGACGGGCGGTGGGAGTCGGTGCGCAACCTGCCGCGGCTGAGGAGGGTCAGCGTCTCTCCCTGGTGCGACCAGCGATTCATGGCGGAGGCGCTCGGCGACCGGTATGTGTTCAGCCGCAAGCCGAATCCGTCGCTCGTCTGCGTGGGCTTCGAGGAGGAGGCGATCCGGCGCGACCTGCGGGAGACGCTCGACGCCGCCAAGGACTGCGTCCTGGAGATCATCCTGAAGGACACCCACACGGTGCAGGGGGACGCGAGCCGCCTATCCCGCTGGGTGGAAATCGCCCGCGAGGAGATCGCTCGGGCGAGCGACTAGGGGCACCGTTGCACCGGCGGCTGCTCCGGTGTAGAATGCTTAGCAAGTCGAGGTCCCTGCTGTCGTGGCAGGGCGAATGACGGGGAAGTCCGGTGCGATTCCGGCGCTGTGCCGCAACGGTGATGCGCTGAGCCCAGTTGCAGGGCGAGGCGACGAGCCCGAATGCCGTGCCTCGGCATCGTCGTTTCGTCGCCTACGAGCATAGGCAACCGACGGGGTGGAGAACGGACTCCGCCCAGTGGACCCCTGCTCCCCGGCGACCTCGTCCATCCCCCATTCGGGGGTGCAAGAGGAGGTCGAACCATGACTACGGAACGCAACCGAGCGTTCACTCTGATCGAGCTGCTGGTGGTGATCGCGATCGTCGCGATCCTCGCGGCGATCCTGTTCCCGGTGTTCGC
>DPBN01000238.1:3070-3537 GCA_003516955.1 Armatimonadota bacterium
GTTCCCGGTGTTCGCACGGGCCAAGTCCGCCGCACAGCGGACGGCCTGCCTGTCGAACACGCGTCAGATCGTTCTGGCGTGGGCCATGTACGCCGGAGACCACGACGACGTGGCTTGCCCGTCGTACTACTTCTCGCCCGACTTCGTGCTGGAGACGGCCTGGGACTTCCGCATGGACTGGTCTGACTGGACGGCTCCAAAGGCCGCGCTCGGTCTGCTCGGCCCTTACACGAAGACCGGCCAGCTGAACCGCTGCCCGACGTTCTACGGCGAGACTTGGGGACGGCCGTTTACGGGTTACGCGTACAACGCCAGCTACATCGGCGGAGACGTGTTCGCCTCGCGTCCGGTTGCGCCGCTCGGCGCGATCGCCGATCCGGCGGGCACGGCAGTGTTCGCCGACGGCGCGTACGGCAACCCGCCGGTCGGCCAGAACTTCCTCCGCGCCCCCAGCGACCCGTTCTTCG
>DPBN01000226.1 GCA_003516955.1 Armatimonadota bacterium
GGGGTTGGCGGGGCAGGCGCGAAGGTGGAGCATCGCGTCGTCGCGGTCGAGTAGGTCGTGCATGGCGACACCCGAGTCTGTGATGCGGTTCAGCATCGGCCCTCCAGCCCGTTGGAACAACTCCTTCGTCATCACGGAGGGATCGTCTTCGCTGAACAGAAAGGCAGAGGACATCATCTCGGCCTGCACGTCGAGCGGGTAGAGCCTGCCCTCGTCCACGTCGATCCAAAGGCCGAGATTGCCGCTCGACGCGTGGACGCCTCCAGGGAGCCGCATCAAGCTGTGCAAGCTATCCTTGTCAGGGTGGGTGTAGCCTCGCCCGCGCTCCTCAAGAGCCGACCTGATCCCGTGCATGATCGCCGAAGCGAGGCTCGGAGGAACCGATAGCGGAAGGGGCACCACCACCTGAACGCCGCGCGATCCAGTTCTGAAGACTCTGTAGGGCAGGCCCGCCGCCTGAATCACACGCCGCTGGGACACAAGCTCCCGAACCACCTCGTCCGCGTCCTCGCCGAACCAGGCTCGGTCGAGGTCAATGTCAAGGCGGATCGTCGGCACGAAGTTCGGCCTCCAACCCGTCTCGGTGCTCCAGGAGTAGTGCTGCACGGGAAGGTCGGTGGTGCCTCGGGCGTAGCGGCTGCGCCCGCAAAGGTGCTTGAGCACGTCGCCCAGGTGGATCGCGTCGCCCCTGCGGGTGCCCTTCGGCGTCTTGATCTCCGCTCCCAGGCGCTCGTACGACCAGCGCCCCGTCGAGATGTTCGTGCCCCACACATGGCGCTGGCGGATGGTGTCGAACATCGCCCTCGCGACTTCCACCGTTCTCGGCACGAACTTCTCGTACTGATCCAGGCGCGGGCCTCTGAGCGCCTGGATCGAGCGGAAGCCATCAGGCTCCAGATGGTAGGCGAGGCCCCACGGGTTATCACCGAAGATGCCGTCTTGGTAGGCCCGCTGGGGTTCGGAAGGATCGAACCACATCGGTAGAAGTTTGCCCTACCAGGCGCTGGCTTCGTCTTCCTCTTCGGCGGCGATCTCCTCCAGGATGGCGTCGCGCTCCTCGGCGGCCTCCCTAACTCGCCTCTTCGCCTTCTTCACCTTCTCGCGGTTGGCGTCCGAGGGGTCTTCGTAGTAGTACATGCGCTCCGACTCAAGGTCGTCGGTGGCGCGGCGCAGGGCCGTGTAGGCCTGCTGGAGACGCTCGTGGAGCGTCAGGTCGTCTTCGTCTTCATAGGTCACCATGTTGTGTCTCCCTGGGCCAAGGGAGAAGGCCGCCGCGACCCTGGGGAGTCGCGCACGGCCTTCATGGTGGCGTCGGCATTGTACGCCGACGTGTTGACGCTGTTCGGTTGTCCCCAGGTGCGGGAGGCCGACCCCCTTGCGGGCGCGTCGCGCCTGTCCCAAGGTGTCCTTCTGCGTCAGCGGCAAGATGACCTACACCATGAAGGGGAAGTGGAGAGAAAAGGTGAGGTGGCCCGCGCGGAGGGACTCGAACCCCCAACCCTCAGTTCCGCTTACCACTTCGGCTTTCGCCGCCGACCCTCGGGCCGTTCGTGGTCTGGACTCTGCCTTCGCCATGTCGCCGAAGCGATGTAGGCGCGACGTGTCGAGTCTCTACACCTTCCCCCTGCGGGGCTTGGCTCGGCGTTCCCAGGTGAAGGGTTCGCCGAATTTACGTCGTTCTACTCCGTGAGTTTCCCCACGGGCACTCCAGTTGTGACTAACGGTCAAGACTGATGCTCTATCCGTTGAGCTACGCGCGGTCGCCGTCCAAGATCATACCAGCTTCATCCGAAGGATGCTGGGCTCATCGGTTCGCTCGTCCAAGCCGAGGAAGAGGCCGTCGTACCTCCTGCTGTAGCCCCACGCGATCTTTAACGGCCCGCCGCCAAATCGCGCGGTTCGCGAGCCAGGGCGGGAAGGGGAAGAACGTCGGATACACCCCGTCGTAGACGGCGAGCCGCTCCATCACGTCGATCACGCTCTCCGCGCGTAGCAGTAGCTCGGGCGGGGTGAATACCACGGGTTAGTGGGGTCGGGAGAGGGACATCTTCGGCCCAAGTTTTGGAATCCCTGGTGTATTCGACCCTGGAAAGTCTGGGACGGGGGCTTCTTGAACCTGAGCGGTTCAGTTCCGAAGACTGATGCTCTATCCGTTGAGCTACGTCCGCGCTCTCCCTTCATTTTACCGCGCCCCGGCAGGGGTGCAAGGCGCATCAGCGGACGGTAGGCGGAGGATCGTCCGTTTGACTGCCGGGACCGAGGCCTCGCCGGCAGTGGACGGCGCAGCGGGTTGCAGCAACCTGACAGCTTCGGAGTAGCGACGCCCGGCACCGAGACTTACGCTTGGTTCAAGCGGGGCAGCTGGCTAAGACCCGTTGGTCCAACGGCAAGGGGGCCGGATCCTTTGAGGACCCGGCCCCATTTGCAGACTGCCGCAAGCCCCTCTACGGAGCCAGCTGGATGGTGATCGTCGCGTTGCGGCCCGCGCCAGTGGCCGTGATGGTCGCGGACTCGCTCCTCGTCACGCGAGACACGCGCACTTGGAACGTCGCCGATGTGCCACCCGCGGGGACGGTGACCGACGCAGGCACCCGCACCTTGGAGTTGTTCGACCTCAACCGGATGACGGTGCCGGACGTCGCAGCCGTAGCCAGGTTCACCCGGCCCGTGCCGACCGTGTTGCTCGTCAGGACGCTCGGCGACACCTCGAGCCACATTGCGGCAGGCACGACCCGCACGACGGTGCTGTCGCTTGTGGAGCCCAGCGTAGCGGTGATCGTCACGTCCTGAGCTGCCGAGGAGACCACCTGAACCGTGATCGGGAACGTCGCCGACGTCTGCCCCTGCGGAACCACGACGCTGGAGGGCACGCTCAGAGCGCCGCTGGAGGCCGAAAGGCTCACCGTCGCTCCACCTGCGCCCGCCGGGCTGGTGAGGACCACCGTGCCCGTGCCGCCAGCCGTCGCCACGATCATCGGTGGCGCGCTCACCTCGAGGATGCCCTCCGGCTTCACCGACAGAGACGCCGTGACGCTACGGTTGGGCGTCGATGCCGTAATCACGACGGCCTTCTGGGCCGACACTGCGACCGTGGAGACGGAGAACGTGGCCGTGCTCGAGCCAGCCGGAACCGTCACCGAGTCCGGCACGGTCGCAACCGACGTGTCGGAGCTCGCAAGGTTGACAACTTGGCCGCCCGGGTTGGCCGGATTCTTGATCCGGACCGTGCCTGTGACGGTCCCGCCGCCCAGTACCTTGGCCGGATTCAGGGAGAGTGCGTCCACCTCGGTGGAAGGAGCGATGCGGAGGGTCGCCGTCCGGGTAGGCCCGGGATAGGCGGCCCAGAAGTTCACCTCTTGAACGCTGTTCACCTCCTTCGTCGAGACGTCGAAGGTGGCCTCCAGCTCTCCGGGCGGGATAGTTACCTTCCAGTCGAAGGAGACCAGCGACTTGTTGGACGCGGCGATCGTAAGGACCGCGCCCTCGGCGGGGGCGGCTTGGCCGATGACCACGTGGCCCTTGGCCACCTGGCCGCCGGGAACCGTAGCCGGCTCGAAGTAGAACGTCTTGATGCCGCGCGGGTTTACCGAGACGGTCGAACTCAGGGTCGTCGAACCGTACTTGGCCGTGATGGTCACGTCGACTGGATCCTGGACCTGCCGGGTCTGAATCGTGAACTCCGTGGTCTCCAAGCCGGACTTGAAGCGCACCTGCGCCGGGACCGGCACCACCTTGGGGTGGCTGCTCGTCAGCTGAACGAGCAACCCGCCCGACGGAGCGCGACGATCCAGGGTGAGGGTGGCGGTGAGCCGGTTGCCACCGTAGATCTGCTTCGGGTTGACGTCGAAGCCAACCAGCTCCGCCGCCTTGGCGCCGGTGATGATGATCGAGAACGCCTGCGACCCGCTGGGTTGGAGAGCGTTCTTCGCCGACACGGTGATCTTGCACTTGCCGGCCACCGGGCGGAAGACGACCTGCTCGACGTTGTCGACCGTGTTGTCGCCCGTCGTCGCGGGATCGGCGGGCTTCTCCGGGTTCAGAACCCACGGCTCGTAGGTCTTGCCGTCGTTCTCCACCCGCAGATCCAAGTCATTGATCAGCATCGGCGTGCGGTCGTTGAGCACGCCGCCGGGCATCGCCGCATGGGGAGGATCGGTCCAAACGATGGTGACCTTCAGATCCGACTGACCGTCGCAATCCACCTCGTACTGGTAGGTGTCAGGGTTGCCGCCGCCGAGGCTCGTCTCTTGGATCATGTCCGGAGCCGACACGGAGTCAAGGATCAAGCTGCACATCGAGGCGGTATTCAGGAGGCCCCAGCCGAACTTGTAG
>DPBN01000255.1 GCA_003516955.1 Armatimonadota bacterium
AAGAGGTTCCCCACCGGCATGGTGCCCTGGAAGGACATCGTGTAGAAACTCATGACCCGGCCCCGCATCCCGTCCTCGACCGTCGTCTGCAGAATCGTGTTCGTCGAGGCCATCTGGGTCATCTGGGCGAACCCCGCCACCGCCAACAGAGCGAGGGAGAGGGTCAACCACCGGGAGAGCGAGAAGGCCACCAGCGCCGCTCCGAACAGCGCCGCCGCCCGCACCACGTGCGCCGGAAGGCGCTCGGTCCGCCTCAGCGAGGCGAGTCGGAGCGCGCCCAGCACCGCTCCGAACCCTGGCGCGGCCATCAGGAAGCCCAGGGTCTGCGGGCCTCCCCTCAGGATCTCTTTGGCGAACACCGGCATCAGCACTCCGTAGGGGATGCCCACCAGGCTGACGACCGCGAGGAGCAGCAGGGCGCGTCCCTGAACGGGGTGGCGCCGCACCGTCCTGGCGCCTTCCAAGATGTCGGCCCACACGCGCCCTCTTCGGCCGGACTTCCGCCTCGAGGGCAGGCGCATGGCGGCCAGAGCGAGCAGGACCGCGATGTAGCTGGCCGCGTTGAGACCGAAGCACACGCCTTCTCCCAGAGCGCCGATCGCGAGGCCCGCGACGGAGGGACCGAGCAGCTTCGCGCCGTTCACCATCGACGAGTTCAGGGCGATCGCGTTGGGCAGGTCGCCGCGGTCTTCCACCATCTCGACCACCAGCGACTGGCGCCCCGGCATGTCGAAGGCGTTGACGGTCGCAAGGACGATGCTCAGGAGCAGCACGTGCCAGACGTGGACGGCGCCGGTGGCCACGAGCAGGAACAGCGCGGCGGCTTGGGCCGCCGCCAGGGCCTGGGTGGCGATGAGCAGCCGCCGCTTGTCGGAGCGATCGATCCAGGCTCCGGCCAGCGGCGCCAGCACAAACGTGGGCAGGTTGCCGGCAAACCCAACCAGCCCGAGCCACGCCGCCGAACCCGTGAGCCGGTAGACGAGCCAGCTCATCGCCACGCGCTGCATCCAGGTGCCGATCAGCGAGATGCCCTGACCGGCGAAGTACAGCCGATAGTTGCGGTGACGCAGCGCTCGGAACGCGTAGGGAACGGACATCTGCGGCAGGACTCGGAAGCCCGCACGGAGAATACCGGCCTATAAGACACCATGGGCGAGCTGACTAGCAGAGATCGCTTCCGCAGCATGTATGAGCATCGGGAGGCGGACCGGATTCCGGTCACCGATGGGCCTTGGGGAACGACGATCGAGCGCTGGCACCGGGAGGGGATGCCCGAAGGAGCCTGGTACGTGGACTTCTTCGGGCTAGACAAGGTCGCGACCATCAGCGTGGACAACGGTCCCCGCTGGGAGTCGGAGTTGATCGAGGAGACCGACGACTACACGATCGTGCGCACCTCCTGGGGTGTGACCCTGAAGAACTGGAAGCACATCGCCAGCACGCCGGAGTACCTCGACTTCCGCGTGAAGGACGCGCGGAGCTGGCTGGACGCCAAGCGCCGCATGACCCCCGACCCGGACCGTGTGGACTGGGCCGCGCTGGAGCGCGACTACCCCAGGTGGGAGGCTGACGGGTGGTGGATCCAGGCCCACCTGTGGTTCGGCTTCGACATCACCCACAGCTGGTTCGTGGGCACGGAGACCGTGCTGTTCGCGATGCTCGAGGAGCCGGAATGGTGCCGCGAGATGTTCGAACACGAGCTGGACGTCTGCCTGGCGCTCTTCGATCAGGTTTTGGCCAAGGGCTACCGGCCGCACGTGGCGACGTGGCCGGACGACATGGGCTACAAGCACAACCAGTTCTTCTCGATCGACACCTATCGCAAGGTCCTCAAGCCCGTCCACGCGCGGGCGATCGAGTGGGCGCACCGCAACGGGATGTTCGCGCACCTGCACAGTTGCGGAGACGTCAACCCGTTCGTGCCGGAGTTGCTCGAGATCGGTCTGGACGCTCTCAACCCGCTCGAGGTGAAGGCGGGCATGGACCCGATCGCCCTCAAGCGGGCCTATGGCGACAGGCTGGTGCTGCACGGCGGCATCAACGCGGTGCTGTGGGACGATTTCGACGCGATCGCGGAGGAGATGCGGCGCGTGATCCCGGTCGTCAAGCAGGGCGGCGGCTACATCTTCTCGTCGGACCACTCGGTGCCCGACAGCGTGAGCTTGGAGAACTTCCGCAGGATCGTCGAACTGGCCAAGAGCCTGGGCAGCTACGAGGGCTAGACGGCCTCGCCGAGGTAGGCCTCGATGACCTTGGGGTCGTTGCGGACGTGGTCCGGCGGCCCCTCGGAGATCTTCTCGCCGTGGTCCAGGACGACGATCCGCTCGCACAGACCCATCACGAAGCGCATGTCGTGCTCGATGAGCAGGATCGTCTTGCCGAACTCGCTTCGGAGGCGACGCACGACGCCGGCCAGGTCCTCCTTCTCGGCGGGGTTCATGCCCGCGGCCGGCTCGTCGAGCAGAAGGAGGTCCGGCTGGGTGGCCAGCGCCCGGGCGATCTCGAGCCGCCGCTGCTTGCCATAGGGCAGATCCGAGGCCCGCGCGGAGGCCACGTCCTGCAGATCGAGCGCGCTCAGGTAGCGCATCGCCTCGCCTCGGAGTCGCTCGGTGTCCGCCTGCGACCTCGGATCGCCGAGCAGGGCGTCGATGAGGTTGGCCCGACGGTGCAGGTGCGCGGCCACCACCACGTTGTCCAGCGCGGTGAGCGAGCCGAAGAGCCGGATGTTCTGGAACGTGCGCGAGATGCCGAGGCGGACGATCTGGGCGACCGGCAACCCGGAGATATCCCTGTCCTTGAACAGGATCCGGCCGCCGGTGGGCCGGTACATCCCGGTGATCAGGTTGAAGCAGGTGGTCTTGCCCGCGCCGTTCGGACCGATCAGGCCGAACAGCTCGCCTGGCGCGATCTCGAACGAGACCTCGTTCACCGCCACGAGGCCGCCGAAGCGGATGGTGGCCTTCTCCAGACGCAACAGGCTCATCCCGCGGCCTCCCTCGCCCGCTGCCGACGGAGCACGCGGGCAAGCCAGTCCCAACTGAACTCGTGCCGGCCTAGCACGCCTTCCGGGCGGACCAGCATGATGACGATGAGCGACCCGGCGAAGATCACCATCCGGAGCTTCTGCACCTCGTACTCGGCTTGCTGGAGGGCGGGGACGGAGGAGAGGATCCAGCCGAGCGCCCTTCCCACCACGAGCAATCCGACGGCGGTCGCCAGGTAACCCATGGCCCGCTGGCGGGCCGTGCCGCGGAACCGGAACGCGAGCCACCGCACCACCACGACCGCCGCCACCACCGCCACGATCCAGCCGACCAGGTTCGCGCCAGTGGCCGTCAGCGCGGTGCCGTCCGGAGCCTTGAGTCCGCGGAGGTACTCCGGAACGTAGAACAGCGTGAGCGCGGCGATCACGGCGCCGGTGATCGAGCCGCTGCCTCCCAGCACCACCATCGTCAGAACGATGAACGACAGGTCCATCGGGAACATCGAGGGGCTGATGAACGACTCGGAGTGCGCGAGCAGGACGCCGGCCCCGCCCGCGAAGGCCGAGCCGATCATGAACGCCGCCACCTTCATCTTGGGAACCTGGACGCCCATCGCAGCGCTGGCGATCTCGTCCTCGCGGATCGACAGCAGCGCCAGGCCGTGCGAGCTCTTGCACAGGTTCCGGGTCACCGCGATGCAGGTCAGTGCGAAGAGCCAGACCAGGCCGACGATCCGGATCCTCGGCTCCACGTTCATGCCCAGCGCGCCGCCGACCTGCTCGCCCGTGGGCGCGGTCAGATCGATGGCCTGCACGACGATCCGGATGATCTCGCCGAATCCCAGGGTGACGATGGCCAGGTAGTCGCCGCGGAGGCGCAGGCTCGGCAGGCCGACGACCAAGCCGGCCAGGGCGGCGGTGCCCATTCCCAGGAACAGCATGGCGATCAGCCACGGCACGCCTTGGAGCGGCAGCTTGCCATAGTAGAAGAACGCCAGGTATCCGGCCGTGTAGGCGCCGATCTGGTAGAAGGCTGCGTGACCGATGCTGAACTGGCCGGCGATGCCGTTGATCAGATTCAGGCTGACCGCCAGCGTCACGTACAGGCCCGCCAGCACCACGAGCCTCTGCTCGCTCTCACGGAGCATGCCCCGGCACAGGACGTCGAGCAGCCAGCAGCCCGCCATCCCGGCGAGGATCGAGGCGATGCGAACGCGGAGCGCCATCAGACCTTCTCCACCGCCGAGGAGCCCAGCAGCCCGCCGGGCCGGAACAGAAGGACGACGATCAGGACCACGAACGCCACCGCGTCGGCGAACTGGCTATAGCCCGCCCAGATGACCAGCGTCTCCGCGACGCCCATCAGCAGGCCGCCGAGGACCGCCCCTGGAATGTTCCCGATGCCTCCGAGCACCGCCGCCACGAACGCCTTGACGCCGGGCAGAACGCCGTAGTAGGGGGTGATCGACGTGCCGAGGAAGGTGGCCGTCATCATCGCCCCCGCGCCCGCGAGCGCCGATCCGATCACGAACGTGATGGTTACGATGCGGTCGACGTTCACGCCCATCAGGGCCGCGGAGTCGAAGTCCTGCGAGACGGCGCGCATCGCACGGCCGGTCGGCGTGAAGAGCACGAGCTGCCTGAGAAGGAACATCAGCAGCAGGGAGGCGACCAGGATCGCCAGGCGTCCGGCCCCCACGCGCACGGTGACCTGTGCCGAGTTCAGCTTGCTCTCCGCGTCCCGCAGGCGTCGCTCGGCCTCGAACTTGGCGTCTCGCAGCCGCTGTCCCTCCGGCGACAGGTTGAACTGATCCTTCTCCGACTTCAGGCGCTCCTCGAACGTCCGCTCGGCGGCTTGGAACTCTCTGCGGGCCGCTTCGACGGCCTCCGAGAGCTGTTGCGGCGCACCAACGAGCGTCAGCTCGAGCGTCTGGCGGTACGGGTTGACGCGCTCGTTCATCGTGGGCGGGGGGTTCTGGGGCAGGAACAGGCCGCCGCCGTACTGGAGGAGCAGGGACACGCCGATCGCCGTGATCAGCGAGGAGATGCGGGCCTGGTTGCGCATCGGCCGGTAGGCGAAACGCTCGATCAGCACGCCGACCGTGGCGCACACGGCCATGCTGGCGAGCATCATGACGAGCAGCGTCGCCAGCGACGACTCCGGCAGCTGGTCCGGCGGAACGTCCGGGCGGAAGCCGTAGGCCCAGGACACGAAGAGCGCCGTGTAGGCGCCCAGCATGTACACCTCGCCGTGGGCGAAGTTGATCAGGCGCAGGACGCCGTAGACCATGGTGTAGCCGAGGGCGATCAGAGCGTAGATCGCCCCATTCAGCACACCGTTCACGACCTGAGACGGCAGGGTCCCGAAGTCGAGCGCAGCGGCCAACGACAGTCCCGCGCCTGGCACCATCCGGCTACTGCCCGAGGTCCTTGGGCTCGATGGCCTTGCGCATGACGAAGCCTTCGGGCAGCGGGCGAACCTCCACGACCAGCGCCCGCTTGCGCGGGTTGCCGTTCTGCCCCTTGAGGGTCAGGTCGCCCGTGACGCCGGGGAAGTTCTCCGTCTCCTCGATCGCCGCCGTGAGGCTCTTCGAGTCGTACGACTTGCACCGCTTCAGGGCGTCAAGGATCACCGCCATCGCGTCGTAGCCCAGCGCGGCCATCGTCGTGCCCGGCTCGCCCCCGACCTTCTCCTTCCATCGCTTCAGGAAGTGCTGGACCTGGGGCCTGGTGTCCTTGTTGTTGTAGTGGTTGCAGAAGAACCCACCCACGATGGCCTCTCCGCCGCTGTTGAGGATCTCCTTGCTGTCCCAGCCGTCCCCGCCCAGGAACTTGACGTTCAGCCCGGCCGCCTTGGCCGACTTCACGATGGGACCGACCTCCGGGAAGTAGCCGCTGAGGAACAGGCCGTCCGGGTTTTTGGCCTTCAGGTTGGTCAGCTGTCCCGTGAACGTGGTCTGCTTCGTCTCGTAGAACTCCTCGCCGACGATCTTGCCTCCGAGCTGCTCGAAGTGCTTGCGGAAGTTGTTGCTGAGGCCGACCGAGTACGCCTGCTTGCGGTCCGTGAGGAGCGCGACGTTCCGCAGCCCGAGGTCCTTGTACGCGAACTCGGCCATGACCTCGCCCTGGAAGCTGTCCACGTAGCAGACGCGGAACACGTTGGCTCCCTGCTTGGTGACGTCGTCGTTGGTCGCGCCGATTGAGACCACGGGCACGCCCTTCTCGAAGGCCGACTTGGCGATCTGGATGGTGTTGCTGCTCGTGACGTCCCCGATGATGCCGAGGACCCCGTCCGAGATGAGCTTCTCGGCGGCGGACTTCGCCTGCTCGGTGTTCGAGCCGCTGTCACCGATCACCAGCTCGACCTTCTTGCCCGGGATGCCGCCCTGCTTGTTGAAGTCTTCCAAGGCGATCTGGGCGCCGTTGAGCGCGTCGTCGCCCCAAGGCTTCTGGTCGCCGTTGATCGGGACGACGATGCCGATCTTGAGCGTGTCGCCCTCGGCCTTGTTGCCCTCTGCCGTCGGCTGGGGCCGAACGTTCGCCGAAGTCTTGGGCGCCTCGCCACCCGAGGGCTGCTCCTGCTTCTGGGCATCGCCCGACCCGGAACAGCCGGTCGCAAGGACTCCAGCGATCAGAGCCGCCCACACAGCGGCAGGAATCGTTCTGCGCACGTGCACGGTGTCACACCTCCTCAACCCAGCCCGGAGGCCTGCGCCCCGGGATGCACGATTATACTGAATCGAACCCGCAGCCGGGACCCCGGGATGGTAGACTCCGCCGAGCTTGGGAGAAGAGAGGCCATGTCGGGATTCGATGCCATCGCGCTGCTGAAGGCCGCCACCGAGAGGCTTCAGGTCGGCGATTACCAGGGGGCTCTGGAGCATGCCGACGGCGCGCTCGCGCTGGACCGAGGCCTGACCGAGGGCTGGATGCTGAGGGGCGTTGCGCTCAGCACCCTCGGTCGGAAGGCGGAGGCCAGCGAGGCGTTCCAGCAGGCGTTGCAGCTGGAGCCGCAGTCGGCGAAGGTTCGCTACAACTTCGCCGTGCACCTGCACCGGGTCGGCGAGCTGGACCAGGCGGCCCGGCTCTTGGAGGAGGTCCTGGCGATGGAGCCCCGGCACGAGCAGGCCAAGGCTCTGCTGGAGACGGTCCGCTCGCAGGGTGCGTCCTCCGGCTTTGGGTACGTCTCACAGGAGCCGGACCAGCCCTACCGCATGGCCCCGCCCCCGGAAGAGCCGGCGCCCGGCGGCCATGCTCTGAAGCTCGTCGAGAACCTCGGGCCCGGATGGAACGCGCTCGGGATTCTGCTGGTCGTGCTGAGCCTGGGGCTCTTCGTGTTCTTCCTCGTGACGGTCGGTCCGCTGATGCTGGAGCAGATGCAGTTCGCGATGCGGGACCCGGAGGGCTTCCGCCGGGCTCAGGAGGCCGGCCAGCTGAAGCAGGCTGGAGGCCCGGGCTTCACCGTGGCTTCGTGGGCGGTGCG
>DPBN01000258.1 GCA_003516955.1 Armatimonadota bacterium
CCCCACTCGTTGTCGTACCAGCTGAGGATCTTCAGCATGTTGCCGCCGATCACCTTGGCCATGCCGGCGTCGTAGATCGCGCTGTGCTCGTCCTGCACGATGTCGGCCGACACGATCGGATCCTCCATGTAGCATAGGATGCCTTTCAGCGGGCCCTCGGCGGCGGCCTTCACCGCGGCGTTGACCTCCTCGACGGTGACCTGCTTGCTCAGCTCGAGCGTGAGGTCCGTCACCGAGCCGGTGAGCGTCGGCACGCGCAGCGCGTAGCCGTCCAGCTTGCCCTTCAGCTGCGGCAGGACCAGGCCGATCGCCTTGGCCGCGCCGGTGGTCGTCGGGATGATGCTCACGGCGGCCGCGCGCGCCCGGCGCAGGTCCTTGTGGGCCATGTCCTGGATGCGCTGGTCGTTGGTGTACGCGTGCACGGTGGTCATCAGACCCTTCACGATGCCGAAGTTCTCGTCCAGAACCTTCGCCACCGGAGCCAGCGAGTTGGTGGTGCAGCTCGCGTTGGAGACCACGTGGTGCTTCGCCGGGTCGTAGTCGCCCTCGTTCACGCCGAGCACGATCGTGATGTCCTCGTTCTTGGCCGGGGCGCTGATGAGCACCTTCTTGACCGTGCCACCCAGGTGTTTGGCGGCGTCGTCGCGGTTGGTGAACTTGCCGGTGGACTCCAGGACGATCTCCACCCCGAGGCTCGACCAGTCGATGTTGGCCGGATCCTTCTCCGCGAAGACCTTGATGGTCTTGCCGTTCACAACGATGTTGTCGCCGTCCACGCCGACCGTGCCGTCGAAGCGGCCGAACGTGCTGTCGTACTTCAGCAGGTGCGCGTTGGTCTTGGCGTCGGTCAGGTCGTTGACGGCCACGACCTCCAGCTCGCCCGGATACCTCTTGAGAATCGTTCGAAGCGAAAGGCGGCCGATGCGGCCGAATCCGTTGATACCGATTTTGGTTGCCATGGTGTCGAACCCTCTTGTGCGGTGTGCGGGAGGCTCCGGGACTCAAGCCCTACCCGCCGGCTCCATGATACCTACGGCACCCCGAACGCCGCTCGCCGACTTCAGGCGGCCTGCTCCGGCGCCCCCTTCGGCAGGAGGATCGAGAAGGTGGCTCCCCCGTCCGGCGAACCGTCGGCCCAAGCCCGGCCGCCGTGCCGGTGCGCGATCCGCGCGACCGTCGCGAGCCCGATGCCCTCGCCCGGAAACTCCCTCGGGTCGTGGACCCTGCGGAACGGCGCGAACAGGTCTTTGGCGAACCGCGGGTCGAACCCGACGCCGTTGTCCGACACGCTCAGCACGCTCCCCTCGGGGGTCTCCTCCAGACGCACTGCGATCTCCGCCTGCTCCCTGCCACGCGTGAACTTCCAGGCGTTCGAGAGCAGGTTCTGCAGGGCACGGGCCAAGAGAGTCGGGTCGGCCTGCACGACCATCCCCTCCTGGACGTCGAGGCGCACCACCCGCTCGGGACTCTGGGCGAAGATCTCCTCCGCGATCTGCCGGGCCAAGGCGGTGACGTCCACCTCGGCGATCTCCATGCGGCGATCGGTCGCCCGCGCCATGCGCATCAGGCTCTCCACCATCGCGCCCATCCGCGCGGCGGAGGACCGAATCCTCTCCAGGTTCTCCCTCGACTCGCCGTCCAGAGCCTCGCGGGCGTCCTCCAAGACGATGGCGGCGTAGCCCGCGATCGCCCGGATCGGCGCCCGAAGGTCGTGCGAGACCGACGCCGCGAACGCGGACAGCTCCCGGTTGGTGGCCTCCAAGGCTTCCGTCCGCGACCGAACAATGCCCTCCAAGCGCTCGTTCGCCTCCCTCAGCAGGCGCTCCGCCCTCGCCCGATCGCTGAGGTCCGACGCGACCAGCACCGCCCGGCCCACAGCCGGCGGGCGCAGGGGACTGGCCGAAACCTGGATGAGGCCGATGCCCTCACCCCTCTGGACCAGGACCTCGAACCGGACCGTCTCTGCCGAGGAACCGCGCAGCAGAGGGGACAGCTCGTTCGCGGCCGCAGGTCCCAGCACGCGGCCCACCTCGCGAACCGAGTCTTCCCTCACGCCGAACAGTTCGGCGAACGCTGGGTTCCAGCGAATCAGCCGCCCCTCGGCGTCGATCTCGGCGATGCCCTCTTCGGTCGCGTTCAGGAGCGACCGGAGCGTCTCCTCGCTGCGCTCTGCGCGCTCCGCCGCTTCCCGAAGGTGGCGGCCGTTCCGGCGCATCATCCCCCAGAGGAGAAGAGCCGTGACGGTGACGAAGCCCAAGCCATTGGCCACGCTCCCGATCAGCAACGGCCCGGTGTCGCCGAAGAGAAGGCGATCGGACAGCAGAATCCACAGCGAACCCGCGACCCAGTAGGCCAAAGCATAGGCCAGGCTCCGATCGCGGCCACGGTCCTCGTCGACCCTCATGGCCTCTCCACCACCAACAGTCAGTATCGCCGACGGCGGCCTATTCCGAAGGCCGCGCTGGGCCCGATGGGGCTTTCAGCACGCGGAGGCCCAGCAGCCACCCGAGCATCACGAACACCAGGCAGCCGACGAACAGCATGTAGCGCCCGAAGCCCTCGGTCAGCTCGCGGAAGCGGTCCGGCGCCATCAGCCGGTCGATGCCGCCGCCGGAAAGGAACCGGCCGTACAGGTCGGCGAACCAGTACCGGTGCTGATACACCGTGCCGCCCAGCGGAGCGCCGAGGATGGCACCCAGCCCCTGGGCCGTCATCACGGCGCCGATGTTCGCCGCCCGGGTGTTCGGGTCCAGCTCCGAGACGCTGGCGTACCAGGCGGGGATCGTGAGGAGGAAGCCGATGCCGAGCGGAATCCCGCCCAGCGCGAGGACCCACTGCGTGCGGAAGGCCGGAAACACCGCCCCGGAGGAGATCACCGCCAAGCCAACGACGCAGAGGAACATCCCCAGGTGCACGGCCCGCACCCGGCCGATCCGCTCGCCGAGCTTGGCCATCGGAACGCTGAGCGCCGCCATGAGGATCGCGCCGGGAAGCACCAGCACCCCGAACTGGGTCTCGCTCATCTGGAACTGGTCCTTGGCGAACAGCTTCAGCGGCACCATCGGAAAGCCGACGCCCACGAACGTCACGAAGCCCAGCAGGAGGTAGCTCGGGATGCGCCTTGCCGACTCCAGCAGCGTGCGGAGGTCCTCGGGCTCTCCGGATGCCCGCTGGACGGCGCGGTTCAGGCGCAGCTCCCTGCCGCTCGGCACGAAGCGGAACGACGCGACGGAAACGCCGAGGAACAGCGCCGAGGCCAGCCACAAGCTCGGAACCCTCTCGCCGCCGAAGTCTCGGAACCAAGGCCCCAACTGGTCGTTGACCAGGCCGCCCACGGGCAGGGCGAGGGCGATCCCGACCAGATAGCACATGTTGAGAAGGCTCATCGCCTCCTGCCGCTCGCCGTCCTCGACCGTGTCGTTCATCAGCGCGAACGCGGCCGGCCACAGCATCGCCGCGCCCAGGCCGTCCACCGCCCGCAGGCCCATCAGCGCCAGCGTCTCGCCGTACCCCCAATGGCGGGGCACGAGCATCGTGAGCAGCGGGGTCGCCGCGGTGAGGCCCGTGCCCAGCACCATCAGGCGCCGTCGGCCGTACCGGTCGGCCAGATGGCCCATGGAGCCTTTGAAGAGCGCCTCGGACAGCAGGAACGTGGTCACCACTAGGGCGATCACCCCCTCGCCGAACCCGCGGTCCTCCCGCAGGTACACGGGCATCGTGGAGATGTTCAGGACGGCGAACCCGATCTCGGCCAGGAGCGCCACGACCAACAGACGCGCCACCTCTCGGCGGAGCCAGAGCGCCTTGGTCGGGGCCTGTCCCGAGGGTTCCATCGCCTTCGGTGTCCTACCTACCCAACAGACTGCAAACAGAAAGGGGCGACAGCCGAAGGGCTGCGCCCCGGAACTCTGCGGCGCGTTGCGAGGCCGCCCTCAGCGCTTGACGAACTGGAAGCCGCGCCGGGCCTTCTTGCGGCCGTACTTCTTGCGCTCCTTCACGCGGGCGTCGCGCGTCAGGAAGCCGCCCTTCCGCAACGGGCGTCGGAACTCGCTGTCGTACTCGACCAGCGCGCGGGCGATGCCCAGGCGGACCGCGCCGGCCTGGCCGCTGATGCCGCCGCCCCTCACGCGCGCCTTCACGTCGTAGCGGCCGTCCAGCTCGAGGGCCGCCAGCGGGCTGCGGACCAGAATCTCGAGCACCGGCCGTCCCAGATACTCCTTCAGGTCTCGGCCGTTGATCTCGATCTTGCCCTCGCCGGGCTGGAGCCAAACTCGGGCCACCGCGCTCTTGCGCCGGCCCGTCCCGTAATACACTTCAGATGCCATCGGTCCTCGTCAGTCCTTGTTGATGTTCAGCGGTTCGGGGGCCTGGGCGGCGTGCGGGTGGTCCGCGCCGCGGTAGACCTTCAGCTTCTTGATGATCTGCCGACCGAGCCTCGTCTTGGGCGTCATGCCCCACACGGCGCGCTCGATCAGCCGCTCCGGCTTCTCGCGCAAGAGCCGGCCGCGCTGGACGCTCCTCAGGCCGTCCGGCCACCCGGTGTGCCAGTAGATGAGCTCCTCGTCCTTGCGCCCGGTGAGCACGGCCTTCTCGGCGTTCACAACGATCACGTAGTCGCCGCAATCCATGTTGTAGGTG
>DPBN01000176.1 GCA_003516955.1 Armatimonadota bacterium
GGCCGGTGTAGAGCTCGCGGAAGTAAGCGTTGGCGGCCTGCTGGGCTGGAGAGAAACGAGAGGAGCTGATGCGGCGGGAATACATGGGATCGGGAGGAGGAGGGTTGCCGGAGCCCTTCTTCCAGACGAGGATTCCCGCGTTGAGGCGGACGAATTCGCCGCCGCGATCCTGTCCCCGGACCAGCAGGCCCTGACTTAGGAGGATATCGATGAGAGTGCTGACGAACAGGTCATATTCAGGCAGCCTGCCGAGCTGACGCATGAGGTAGCGCCCGATCAGGCTCCGGCTGGAGGCCTGAATGCCTGAGAGCTTCCCCTGGGGGCGGCCGGGGATGAGGAGGCACTCGGCCTTGCGGAGGTGTTCTTCGGATTCATCGAAGCACCAGCGGTCGTTGAGCCACTGGTTGGCTCTTCTACGGAGTTGCTGCTGGTAGGTTTCGCGCAGGCATTCGACATCGATGGCGAGTTTCTTACGGGCGAAGTCGAGCAACGGGCGGATCAACGCGGCGCGTTGATCGGGCCGCATTGCGGCCAGTTGCGGCAGATGGCGCCAGAGTTCCTCGCGGGCGGCGCATTGTTCCAGACCTTCGTAGTGAACTTCGAGCAAACCGCACTGTTCGAGATTGGGATGGACGACGCGCCAGGCGCGGCGCAAGTCTTCGTAGATGCGGTACTCGATGAGGTCGCGGAAGGCTTTGCGGGCGTTGTGGGCGTTGAAGGAAGCCGGGTCGAGGTTCGGATCGCGGGAGAAATCACGGAGCTGGAGGCCGAGAGCTTCGAAGGTACGGTCCGCAATGTTGTCGAAGCGGAGCTCGCCGTGCTGATCCAGGGCGCGGTAGATGGCGGAACGAAGGAGGCAGACGAGGACGAAATCGTTGAAGTGGCCGGCCTGAAGGGAGGCGTCCTGCCGGTTGTCCGTGAAGCTGAGGAGCTTGCGGGAGGCGCCGCGGATGTCCGCCTTGCCGGAGTGCTCGAGCAGAGCGACGCTGAGGGCGGTGGTGGCGGAAGAGCGGCCCTCATTGGACAAGCCGGTGAGTTTGCGGAAATCCTTGTCCCGGCGGGTGTAATATTCGCCGCAGGATTGACAGATCAGAAACGGGCTGGGCTGGAACCAGGCGCGGAGAGCGGTTGGGTCCTGCTCTTCCCGCGTTGAGCCGTCAGGGGCTACATAGAGGGGGGAGGGGATGCATTCACGGTATTCACGTTTGGGTCTGCCGCGTGCGTCGAGCCATTCTTCGGGCAGGTCCATGTCAGACCAGTCGAAGTTCGGATCGGAGGGGATCAGGAGGTAACCACGAGACTGCTTCTGGGCTTCCGCGTCGAAAGAGAGCTCGGGCCATGGAGTGAGATGTTGGGATTTCTTGTCAAATTGGACGCGGTAATATTCCTGACCGCAGACGCGGCAGAAGACAACCGGGCAGAGGATGCGTTGCTGGGCGCGTGAGGATGGTGGTGCATAGTACTGGCCGTCGAGCGTGATGTGGCGCTCTTCCGGAGACTCGAGTGTGGCGTACACGGAGCGGCCCTGAGAGATGAACTGGTGGAGCTTGAAGGCGAACAGAGGCGCGTCTGAGCCGCGGACGATCCCCGTGCTTGTGAGGAAGAGTTCCTTGAGCTTCCGCTCGCACTCTTGCTGTGCGAGCCCAGTGGGACGGGCCAGTTCCGCGGCGATTGCGCGCAGGCTCTGCGGGGTCTTCCGGCGGAAGACGCCTTCGCTGTCCTGTTCGATGCCGACGGTGAGTTCCAGCCAGCGAGCCAAGGGGGATGCCAGGAGCTGTTCCGGGTTTGAGGGAAGCGGATCGAGGACTGAACGCCGGAGTTCTTCGGGCGAGGGAGGACCGAGCTGCGGGGTGACGGGAATCAGGGTCTCTTCGACGACGGAGTCTGAGGCGAGGGGAATCCCAAAGAGCCGGCCTGCAAACTCCGAGACGGCCTGTTTGCGCTGGGAGCCGGTGGCGGAAGGATCGGCGACCATTGTGGCGCTCGTGCCGATGTGAAGAAGGCCCGAGTTGCCACAGCGTTCCTTGAGCCGGCGCACGAGCATGGCGACATCAGCGCCCTGGCGGCCGCGATAAGTATGCAACTCATCGAGGACAAGGAAGTCCAGAGCAGCCCTGCCGCGGTCCACGAAGTCGGACTCCTGGGGCCGGAGGAGGATCATCTCGAGCATCATGAAGTTGGTCAGGAGGATGTGAGGGGGCTCGTGCTGGATACGCTGCTTGGTTTCGAGGGGTTCCTGGCCAGTGTACTTTTCGAAGCGGACAGGCAGGGGGGCGCCCGAGCGGCGGCGGTAGTTTTCCGCCAACTGGCAGAGGGATTCGTACTGGGAATTGACGAGGGCGTTCATCGGGTAGATGACGATGGCCCGGACTTTCGGGAGGGGGGATGGAGTGCGGATGACGGCGTCGAAAATGGGGATGAAATAAGTAAGGGACTTTCCTGAACCCGTGCCGCTTGTGACGACGTACGAGCGCCTTTGAGCCGCAAGGCGGATGGCGTCGCACTGGTGCTGGTACAGGGTGAATGCTTCGTCCTTGCTCGTGCGAAACACCTGCGCCGTTTGGGAGGAGAGCAGTCCCTGCGCGCAGAGATCGTCCACCGATTCCGATCTCTTGAAGGAGGGGTTTAGCTGAAGGAGTGCGTCAGGCCAGAAAGCATCATCCTCGATCAGTCTTCTCTCGACGAAATCGCGGATCCGGTCGTCGGCTATTGAGAGAAAGCTGCGGACGTAATCCTCGTAGTCAGTGACAACACTAGAGTGCAGGTCGAAGATACTCATGGGTAATGACGGCCACCATTTTATTCCATGAGATGGATGGGCGATCGGCCGGGGGTGAGGATGATGTCGAGGAAGGGGCCGTTTGGGGAGCGGGTTTGGGCGAGGACGGTGTCCAGGGGGGCGCGGGACTGGGACGCGCCGGGGTAGTGGATGGCGGAGGCCCAGGAGGCGGGATGGTGGAGTTTGCGGACGCCGGCCCAGGCGGTTTGCCACGTTTTGGGGGAATCGGTGGT
>DPBN01000288.1 GCA_003516955.1 Armatimonadota bacterium
GGCAGAGGCGGGAGGCCGCCCTCCGGCAGCTGGCGGTGCGCCTGGCCCAGGAGGTCCGCAACCGAGGCCAGGAGGCCGTGCTCGAGGCCCTTCCCGCGTTCGAGCGGCGCGTCGTGCACAAGGCGCTGGAGCACGAGCCGGGCGTGACCACCTACAGCGAGGGCGAGGAGCCCGACCGCCGCGTGGTCATCGCGCCCGCCGACTGACGGTCGCCCCCGATCCCTTCGGTCGGTGGGCTTGCATCGGCCGAAGGATCGGGTATCCTATTCCTCCGGCTGGGGAGTTGCCCGAGCGGTCAATGGGAACGGACTGTAAATCCGTCGGCGGACGCCTACGAAGGTTCGAATCCTTCACTCCCCACCAGCCCCTTTCCCCCTTTGCTCCGGCAGGTCGCTGAGTCGCGGCTGTCTCCCCTTCTCCTCGCTCGTCTGGCGGTACCAGTTCTTGTACTCGTCCCACAGCGCCTCCAGGCTCTTGCCGGTGGCGCGCCGCCAGAACTCGGGGGTGCAGCGCCCTCGGCGCGCGGCCTCGTTCAGCCTGGTGAAGAGCGACCGGTCGTACCACCGCTCCACGAACGTCAGGAAGGCTCCCGCGGACCAGTACCCGTCGGTGTAGGGGCTCTTGTCGGGGTCGTGCAGCGCCGAGTCCCTCTGCGGCTCGAACTTGGCGTACCGGATGCCGTCGGCGATGCCCTCCGTGATCCATCCCGGCACCGGGTTTCGGTACGCCTGCACCACGTGCACCAGCTCGTGGATCACCATGCCCCAGTCGTCGGGGTGGTCGCGGACCCAGGCCTCGGAGATGTGGATGACGTCGCCGGCGGTTCCCGCCACTCCTTCCATGGGCTCGAAGCGCAGCGTCACCTTGGCGGGTGGCTTCCAACCCGGCTGCCGGAGGAGCTCGGCGAGCTTGGGATACCACTCTTCCGCGAGCGCCTTGGCCCTCTCGGCCCACACCGCGGGGGACGGCGACGCGCTCACGTCGACCTCGACGACGACCTTGGGAGCGAGCAGGATCGCCGCTCCCGCGAGGAGGCCCCAACCAACCATCGCCAGCATCCTACCGCGAAGGGGTGGCTCCAAGTAGACTACACGCGATGCTGTCCGCCCTCATGGCCGTCGCTCTGTTGCGCCAGGATGGCGCCACGCTCGAGCTGTACCGGGGAGCGCCGCTGCCGGCCCGGCCCACGCCCCAGGCCCGGTACTGGGACGTCGCCGACGCGACGCTCGATTCGCGGCTGCCGGAGTCGAACTTCGGCGGCATGGCCGTGCTGAGCGGCGGCCCAGGCAGGGCGATCCTCATCCGCTTCGGAGACCTGGCCCGCGCGATCGGACCCGGCAAGAGGGTCGTGGACGCCAGGCTGAGGCTGACGGTGTTCGACGGAAAGGCGGTCGCCCCGCGGTCGGTCTCCGCGGTGCTCGTGCCCTGGGGCGAGGGTCCGGCGAGGACGATCGAGACTCCCGAGCCGGCGATCGGAAAGGAGACGCCGGCCCCGAAGTGGTCGGCCACCTGGCGGTTCCGCAGGGCGGGCGAACAGCCGATCCTGTGGCGCGGCGCGGGAGCCACCGGCGCGGGCGACTCCAAGCCCCTGGATGGCTGGAAGGCCGAGGCCGGCGAGCGCGAGCTGGTGATCTCCGGCCTGGCGGCGGAGGTCCAGCGCCAGTACAAGCGGTGGTACGACAACCACGGCCTGCTGCTGGCGTTCGACGAGCCGGTGGCGTTCGCCAGCTCAGAGGCGCCCCGCGGCCGGCCGGCGCTCGAGCTGCGGCTGGAGGACGATCCGCCGAAGGGAGGCCCGGACCTCAGCGTGACGTACATCGAGCGCGTGCCGGAGTACGAGCGCTACGACAACCGGAACGCCTACACCTACAAGGAGCAGAACGGCCACACCGCCGGCATCATGGACAAGCCGGGCTCGGCGGACTCGAAGAAGTGGCCGGCGGACGGCGAGACGGTCACGTACATCGCCCACGTCAAGAACGTCGGAGACGCCCCGGCGCAGGGCTTCTTCTTCCGATGGATCGTGCGCGAGGTTCCGGGCGCCTCCAGTCAAGCGTCGCTCACACTGCTGCCCGGTCAGGAGGCGACGTTCAAGCTCGAAAAGCCGTTCAAGAACCTCCACACCGACCACCGCCTGCAGCCGATCGCGTTCCGGATCGAGCCAACCGGCCCGGACGCCAACCCCTCGAACGACTGCGTGGAGATTCAGGAGAACGCGCTGGGCATCGGCATCTGGGTTGAGCAGGCGTTCTACGAGAAGTTCGCGCAGGAGCCGAACCTCGCGGGCAGCCGCGCCTTCGAGGACTGGCTCCAGGAGCAGTTCCGCCTGTGGAACGGCACCTTCTTCCCGTACAGCCGATTCTCGTTCGCGCCGGATGGGATTCTGGAGCGCACGCGGGTGGCGCGGATCACCATCGTACCGAACGGCACACTCAAGGGCGGCGCGCACCTGCCCAACGATGCGCCGACGTTGATCTACGACGGCGAGTGGGGCTTCGAGGGCTCGATGGCCGCCGACGGGTACATCGCCTCGGTCCGCCGGCAGGCCGACCTGGCTCTGCTGCACGAGCTGAGCCACCAAATCGGGCTGATCGACCTGTACAACATGAACGTCGACCCGAGCCGGCCTGACGGCACGGCCGGCAAGGTGAGGCTGAAAGCGGACGGCTCCACGCCCACGAGGGGCTTCTACGACCGCTTCCCAGGCCTCATGGGCGGAGGCGACACGCGCAACGAGGCGATGGTTCCCAAGGCGTATCCGCTGCCCTACGAGCCCTGGCCAGATGCCTTCCTGGACGCCACGAGCCTGGAGCACACCGACCTGTACGCCGCCACCGACGCGTTCGCCTTGAACAGCCTGCTGGGCTACCGCCGGGGATACTTCGGAGAGTTCCTGTACGCCCTGCCGAATGTGATCGTGGTGCGGGCGGTGGACCTCGCCGGCCAGCCGATCCGCAACGCCGAGCTGGAGTTCTTCCAGATGGCCCAGGGGGTGATCCCCGATGCGCCCCCCGTCTTCAAGGTCCTGACCGACGCCAACGGAACCGCGCGCCTTCCCGCGCGCGACACCCTGGAGCCGGAGCCCTTCACCACCAAGACCGGGTTCACGCTACGGCCGAACCCGTTCGGGAGGATCGACGTCGTCGGGTCGAACGGCGTGTTCCTCGTCCGCGCCCGGGCCAACGGGGCCACGGAGTGGGCGTTCCTGAAGCTCTGGCAGCTGGTGGACGCCTACGCCAGAGGCCAGCGGGCGGCGCAGATCCGCGAGCTCAGGTTCAACCTCCCCGCGATGCCGCTGGACGAGGGCGCGAACTTGGCGAAGGAGCGGTTCGTGATGGATTCCGCCTCGACCCAGCCGGCCGACCTGGCCAAGCTGGTGGACGGAGACCGCCGGAGCGCGGTGCCGCTGCCCGGCAAGGCCGGCGACTGGATCGAGATCGACCTGGGTCGCGACCGGCCCATCGGCGACGTCCGGCTCTGGTCC
>DPBN01000187.1 GCA_003516955.1 Armatimonadota bacterium
CTGGATGGCGACGGCCGCCGCCGCTCCCGTGGCTTTGCTGGCCGCGCGAGGCCGCATCCGTCGCCTGCGCTCCCGCGACACCGCGACAGGCCGCCTGCCCGATCTCGCGCTCTGGATCGCCCCCTGCAGCCAGCGTCGGGGTCAGTAGTCCACCGGACGCAGGTAGAACTCGCCGATCGCGGACTTGCTGAGCATCGCGGTCGTCGGAAGCCGCCGCTTCCAGTGCGTGGACTCGACTTTCGCGAACACGAGGTCCACTTGGCTCGGGTCGAACCCCATCTGCTTCAGCTTCGTCGGAGAGAAGCCCTGCGTCAGGTGGTGGAGGATCCGGTCGGCATCCTGGTACCGAATGCCGAAGTCGCCCTCGTCGGTCTGGCCCTGGATCAGGTCCGCGCTCGCCGGCTTGTCGACGATCACGCTCGGCACGCCGAGCTCCCTCGCGATCTGCCACACCTGGGTCTTGAACAGATCCCCGAGCGGGTTGATCGGCGGCGAATCGTCCGCATGCCAGGTGTAGTAGCCGAAGAGCCGCTCGCTCTTGTTGCCGGTTCCGATCGGCAGGGCGCCCAGCTTCGCGGCTTGGTCGAACAGCACGATCATCCGGCTCCGAGCGCACACGTTGCCGACCCTCGCCGGGGTGGCGTCCGGCTCATTGGCCGATAGGTAGCCGTCCACCATCGGGGTGATGTCCACCGTCCTCGCCTGCAGACCGAGGTCGTCGATGACGAGCTGCGCGTGCTCGAGGCTTTCGGAGGACGAGATCTTGTACGGCATCCGGAAGGCGTGCGTGTTCTCCGGACCGAAGGCCCGCGCGCAGAGGTATGCCACCACCGCAGAGTCGACGCCGCCGCTCAGACCGAGCACCGCCTTGGCCACGCCGCGGCGCCGGACACACTCCTGGCGCAGGAACTCCACCAGCCAGCGAACCACCAGCGGCGCGTCCACGCGCAGGCAGGCGTCGTCCTTCGGATCGAACGGCGCGGCCTTCAGCACCCGCAATGCCATGTCGGCAGGATACTCCACGAAGGCCCGGCACCCGAAGAGCATCGGTTTTGGGGTAAAAGCATCGGGAAGACGACAAGAACCCGCAAGGGCCGATGGTCCCGAGCGGATTGGTTTCGAACCGGTTCTTGCCGTTCAATGGAGCAGGAGACGTTGGAACGCTCGCAGGCGAACGTTCCGAGGAGAGTTCGATGAACGGAACTGTGAAGCTGGTGCTGTCGATCGTGTTGGCGATCGTGCTGTTCCGCGTCCTTCTGAGCCTCGCCTACGCCGTTCTGAACCTGGTGATCCCTCTGGCCGTCATGGCGTTCATCGCCTGGGTTCTCTACAGCCTCATCAACCGCGCCTTCTCCTCCCAGTCCCCGCGTCTCCGCTGAAAGCCCTCTCGGGCCGAAAGGTCCCGCCCGGCTAGGAATTGCCGCGCCCTGCGGCGAATTCCGGTCCCGATGGTTGCCCTGCTTGCGCTGGCCGTTCTCGGCGCCTCCGTCGCGTCCCCGATCGTGCGCGACGGCTACGGTGTCCCCCACATCCTGGCCCCGACGTGGGAGGAAGCCTTCTTCCACGCCGGCTATGCCGTGGCCGAGGACCGTCTCTGGCAGATGGAGCTCTCCAGGCGCCTCGCCCAAGGGAAAATGGCCGAGCTCCTGGGACCCGAGTACGCCAAGGCCGACCGTGAAACCCTGCTGACAGCCTACACGCCCGAGGAGCTCGACGCCCAGTTCCAAGCGCTCTCCTCCCGGGCCAAGGCGGCCTTCGAGAACTACGCCAAGGGCGTGAACGCGTATCTGGACAAGGCCGCCGCCGAGGGCGGTCTGCCTCCCCAGTTCGGGGGCCGAAAGCCGGAGCCTTGGACCGTCCGCGACAGCGTGGCCATCGCCGTGCGGCTGTTCCGCCTGTTCGGCCGGGGCGGCGCGGGCGAGCTGCGCAACCTCGCCGCGCTGGCGTATCTCCAGACGCAGCCCTGCAAGGACAAGGCCCTCGACGTGATCGACGACCTCGCTTGGCAGAACGACCCGGAGGCGCCGACCACGGTCGATCCCGCCGACGACCTGCCTGCGGACCGCCGCCCCACCTTCCCTCGCTTCACCAGGGCGGACACGCTGGCTCACCTGGCCAAGCTGCCGAAGCTCAACCTGCTGGAGCTTCTGCCGGCCCTCCAGATCGCCGAGCGGGCGGAGTCCACGGCGGTTGCGGAGCGCCACGGCCTGCCCAGCCGCACAGGAAGCTACGCCATCGTCGTTGGTCCCAAGCGCAGCGCGACAGGCTGGCCTCTGCTCGTCAGCGGTCCGCAGATGGGCTTCTCCAAGCCCAGCGTCGTGCACGAGATGTCCATCTCCGCACCGGGGATCGCCGTCGCGGGCATGGACGTCCCCGGTGTGCCTGGGGTCCTGGTGGGTCACACCCAGAGGCTCGCCTGGGCGCTCACCACCAGCGTCGCCGACACCGAGGACGTCGTCTGCCTGGAGGGACAGGGACAGGACGCCTATCGTTACGGCGCCTCGTCCCGCAAACTGACCGTGCTGCCGCTGCCTCTGCGCGTGCGCGGAGCGCCGACTGAGACGGTCCGCCAGATCCGAACGCACCTGGGTCCGGTGATCCTGACGGCGCGGAACGGGCAGTGGCGGTTCGCCCTGCGGTCCAGCTTCTGGATGCGCGAGCTGGAGTCCTACGACACCCTGGTCGGCCTGTACAACGCGGCATCGCCGAACGACGTCGCCAAGCTCGGCCCGAAGGCTTCGATGGGCTTCAACCTGTTCTATGCGACCGCCCAGGGAGACATCGGGTTCGCCTACCTGGGGCGCGTGCCGCTGCGGACCGACGGGCTCGACCCCCGCTTCCCCACCCCGGGAGAGCCGGAGTACGACTGGAAAGGGATTCTCCCGTTCGACCGCATGCCCCAGGTCGTCAACCCCGGCAAGGGTCTGCTCACCAACTGGAACAACAAGCCTGCGACCTGGTGGCCCAACCTCGACACGCCCGTCTGGGGACGCATCGACCGAGTGGACCTCATCCGCGCCGCGCTGGACCGAGAGAAGCTGACGGTCGCCGACCTGGAACAGGCGCTTTGGACGATCGCACGGCGCTCCGAGGTCTTCCAGAGGCGCCAGCCGATGTGGCGCGCCGCCCTTGCGGACTTCGCCGGCTCTCCGACGGAGATGGACGCCGCCCGGTACCTGCTGGCCTTCGACGGCTGGATGATCGAGGGGAGCCCCGGCGCGGCGATCTTCCAGGCCGCCAACGACGAGCTGGTCTCGGCGCTGCTCGAGCCCCATCTGGGCACGATGCTGGGGGCCGAAAACCTCCGAAGGGTGGCCCAGCCGACGTTCCTGCAGAACGCACTGAACGGGCGGACGGCCTACGATTTCCTCGCGGGCCGCAAGCGGGACGAGGTGTTGCGCGAAGCGTTCCGCCGCGCCGTGGCGAAGCTCGCCGAGACCCGCGGGAACGACCCCAGCCTTTGGCGCTTCGAGCCCGGGACCATTCGATCCACCGATCCGCCTGTCCCGTACGGCAATCGGGGAACCTTCATCCAGATCGTGGAGCTGCGACCCATGCCGCGCGCCCGCACCGTGCTGCCCCCGGGCGTCGCGGAAAGCGGCCCGCACGCCAACGACCAAACCCCGCTTGCCGAGGGGTGGCGCTACAAGCCGATCTCGATCCGCCCGTGAGGCCGCGCCCCGCGCTCCCCGGCGTTCCGGTCGCTGCGCAAGGCGAGGCGGAGACCCTTGCGCGCCGCCGGCGGAAGACGGTATAAACAGCGTCTGGACGCCCCGGTCGTCTAGCGGTTCAGGACATCGCCCTCTCACGGCGAAGATCGCGGGTTCGAATCCCGTCCGGGGTACCAGCAATCCCTTCTCCTTTTGGCCATCGTTTGCCATCCAGCTGGGTCTTCACGCTGCCCCGAGGCTTCCGTCCGCAGAGCTCAAGGCTCTTGGGAGCTTTCCGGCCAGTCCGCTGGGAAGCCACCGTCGCCGGGGGATGGCTCGTAGGCTCCTCGTGCGGTGGACTCCTGCGTGAGCACTGATCGAACACGGAGGAGAGTTCGGCCGCCTTCCGACTGCGGCAACCGAGGTTCGATCTCGGCGATCTGCTCGGACGTAATGGGCCTGGGAGTCCGCACCACCGCTACCACCCAAGCACCCTCCCCCGCAGGCGCGTAGCGGGTCTCCACCAGTCTGGCGCCCGGAAACCTCGCCACCCAAGAAGCCAACGTGCGTTGCACCGCATCTCGGTAGCGGTAATCGGAAACCGAATCGGCAAGACGGCTAGCGAGTACGGCCGCCAGAGCCACGAGCAACCCTAGATCGAGGGCGAGCATCCGCCAATAGCGCCGATCCGAGGCAAGCAGTCGGAAGCTGTGGTACCCGAGAGCCGCCAACGTCACGGAACACGCGAACTGGATCGCGACGAGGTTCGTGACGAACAGCAGCAGCGCTCCGCCGGCTTCCGGCAGGAGCCCGCGCGAGAGACAGATGCCGCAAGCCGTGAGCGGGGGCGCCAGCGACGTGGAGATGGCTACTCCCACCATTCCCGCGGCCACCCTCGGCGAGCAGGTCGCATAGGCCCCGGCCGCGCCGCCAGCCAACGCGATCATCAGGTCCAGCAGGTTCGGCTGCGTTCTGGCGAGAATCTCAGTCGTGATCGGAAGGTCGCGATGGAGGAACCCGAGGATCGTGCCGAGGAAGAGCACCAGACAAGCCCCGGCCACCTCCGCCACCGTAGCGCGCCGCAAAAGCCGCCCGTCGCCGTCCACCAGGCCGAGGGCGAGCCCGAGGATCGGCCCGAGGAGCATCGCCATCAGCATCGCACCCACCACCGCGATGGCGCTGTTCGCGAGCAGCCCGTACGCGGCGACGACCGTCGCGAGCGAATTCATGAGGATGTAGTTGAGGTCGAGGCGTGCGGCGCGATAGACCTGCAGCCTCAGCTCGGCCCGATCCAAAAGGAGGCGGCTGCCGGAAGACATGGCGCCTAGCTTACGACAGCTCCGCCCGGACGCGATGCTTCAACGACCCGATTCGGACGGAAAGACCCGCTCTCCCCGCCAGAGCACAACTTCGCCACGCGGGTCCAGTTTGTCGCTTCCGCCGGCTCGGGGGGTTAGCATCGGGGATCCCGTCGGCTTGTTGGCGACCGGCAACCCTTTGCCCGGGCTGTGTGCGCACCGTGCGATCCGCCATTTCAGCCTCCAGACGCCAAGCATCGGCCCAAGCGGCCGGCCGCGCGCGCAGGCACAGGCCGTGCTTGGCAGCGCGGCGCCGAGGTGCGGCGCCGTCCGTAGGACAGAGTGGGATGGTTCAGCAACCGACGGTGGTCTTCGACGATGGGTGCCTCTTCTGCACGCGGTGGGTCGCCCGGCTGCGCCGCCTACCGCACGGCGACCGGATCCTTTGGATCGGGCGGGCGTCTCCGGAGGCCGAGGCTTTGATCCCTCCCGGCGGATTGCCTGAGAGCCTGATCCTGATCGACGGCGACGGGCGACACGCCGGTTCCGAGGCGGTGCTGCGGACGCTCCTCCACGCCGGCGCGCCTGGCTGGCTGGTGGCCATGGCGAAACTGGTCCCGCGGGGCCTGCGGGAGACGGGCTATCGCTGGGTAGCCCGGAACCGGCATCGTCTCTGCCGGGGCTCCGCCTGCGCGACGCCAAAGCCGGACCGAAGGTCCCAGAGGTAGACTGGCGGGCAGGTGATTCCGTCACCCGGGCGGCGAACCGATCGGCTTCCGATCCGTCGCGCCCAAGGAGGAAAGATGGGAGTTCGCATCACGGATCTCAAAGCGATTGAAATCCTCGACTCGCGCGGCAACCCGACGGTGCGCGCGTTCCTGACGCTCAGCGACGGCACCTCGGTATCGGCCTCGGTGCCCTCCGGGGCTTCGACGGGCGAGAACGAGGCGGTCGAGTTGCGCGACGGCGACAAGAAGCGGTACCTCGGAAAGGGCGTGCTGCAGGCGGTCCGCAACGTCAACGAAGTCATCGCCCCGAAGATCGTCGGCATGGACCCGACGAAGCAGACCGAGATCGATCTGACGATGATCGACCTCGACGGCACGCCGAACAAGGGCAAGCTGGGCGCCAACGCGATCCTGGCGGTGTCGATGGCCGCGGCGAAGGCGGCGGCGGCCTCGGCTGGCCTGCCCCTGTACGCCTATCTCGGCGGCCCGTGCGCCAACACGCTGCCCGCGCCGATGATGAACATCCTGAACGGCGGCAAGCACGCCGAGAACAGCGTCGACTTCCAGGAATTCATGGTGATGCCCTTGGGCGCGCCGTCGTTCGCGGAGGCCCTGCGGGCCGGTGCCGAGACGTTCCACGCGCTGAAGTCGCTGCTCAAGAAGCGGGGCTACGAAGTCGGCGTTGGCGACGAGGGCGGCTTCGCGCCGAACCTGAAGAGCAACGAGGAGGCCGTGGAGGTGATCCTCGAGGCGATCCGCGCCGCGGGCTACGAGCCGGGCAAGGACGTTTCGATCGCGCTCGATCCGGCCGCCAGCTCCTTCTTCGAGAACGGCAAGTACGTGCTGTCCAAGTCCGGCGAGGGCGAGAAGACCACCGACGAGATGATCGACCTGTGGGCCAAGTGGACGTCCACTTATCCGATCGTGTCGCTGGAGGATGGCTTGGACGAGAACGACTGGGCCGGCTTCCAGAAGCTCACCCAGAGGATCGGCGACAAGGTCCAGATCGTCGGCGACGACCTCTTCGTGACCAACACGAAGTTCGTGGAGCGCGGGATCGCCGAGAAGTCGGCGAATGCGGTTCTGATCAAGCTGAACCAGATCGGCACCGTGACGGAGACGGTCCGCACGATCGAGATGTGCCGCAAGGCCGGCTGGAACTACGTGATCTCGCACCGCTCCGGCGAGACGGAGGACGCCTTCATGGCGGACTTCTCGGTAGCCATGGGCGGCGGCCAGATCAAGACCGGCTC
>DPBN01000188.1 GCA_003516955.1 Armatimonadota bacterium
GGCCAGGGCGCGGGCGATCGCGAGGTCCTCCGCCCTCAGGCCCGGGCGCGGCATTCCGCCCCGCACCCCCTCGATGCGCACCGGCTGCTGGGTGAGGGCCGAAAGGGCCAGCGCCGTGCGGACCAAGGTCGGGCCGCCCTCTCCGTATGAGCCGTCCAGGACAACGGGGGCGGCGGGCGGCCTCATCACACCTTCGCCTTGAAGATCAGGTACTCAACGGCCTTCAGCGAATAGGCCAAGGCGACGATGATCAGGCACGCCAAAAGCAGAGCCTGAACCACGAACGGCACCTGCTCGGTGAGCATCCTCTGGCCCTCGCGGTACGTCGCGATGCCGATCACCTCGTCCAGCTTGCGGATCAGGCCCTCCACGCCCTGCAGCATCGACCGATGCCACAGCGCGACCGCCCCGCCGTAGGCCGCGAACAGCAGCGGCACGGCGAGCCGGTACTTGTGCTTCTGGCGCTCGTTGTAGATGACGCAGGACCGGCAGCGCTCCGCCTTGGCCTCGGCCGAGAGCTTCTGGTTGTAGGGGATGAGCCGGAACGCCTCCTCCTGGTTCTTCGGGGCGGGGCGACCCTCCATCGCGCCGCGGATCACGTCCTCCTCGCACATGCAGCCCACGCGCTCGCGCCAGCACGTCGTCTGCGCGTGGTAGATCGGGCAACGCTCGCGCACGAATTTCCGGCAGTACGGCAGCTGCCAGCACTTGCCAAGGAAGACGTTCTGGAAGTCGACCTCCTTGCCGACGTTGCGGCCGTACCGCAAGGCGTCCGCCTTGGCGCCGTACACCGCGCGCAGACGCATCCTTTGGGCCACGTCCAGGACGATCACCGCGATCGCGACCAGACCGAGGAACGTTCCGGCGTTCTGGATGGCACCGAGCGACGCTCGGGAAACGACCGCCGCCACCCCGGCGTCCCCCGCCACCATCGGCACGATCAGCGGGGCGAAGTACAGGGCCGCCGCGGCGATCAGCAGGAGCGCGCCGAGGATCTCCTCGCCCCAGAACAGGTACGCCGCGCCGACCCCGACCGACAGCACGCCGGCCGCCAGCACCTTGCGCAGGATCTCGACGTTGGCGGCCGCCCGATCGGGACTCGCGTCGCCGTTCGGCGAGGCGAACAGCAAGAACGTGTAGACGAGCAGTCCGACCGAAACGAGCGAAGCGAGGATCCCGCCCCAGAAGACGAACCGGGCCACGCCCTCCAGAAACTGGAAAAACGTCTCCTCAGCCCGAAGACCGTCGCCCGACGGCGGCCGCTTGCTCATCGGATCACCCTACTTCTTGACGCGCTCGAGGTAGGTGTCCGTTCGGGTGTCGACCTTGACGACGTCGCCTTCGTTGATGTGAAAGGGAACCTGGATCACGGCGCCGGTCTCCAGAGTGGCGGGCTTGGTGCTGCCGCCGCTGACCGTGTCGCCCCGGTAGCCGGGATCCGTCTGCACCACCTCGAGCTCGACGAAGGTGGGGACCTCGTAGCCGAGCACCTCGCCGTTCGCCTCGAGCACGGTCAGCTCCATGTCCTCCTTGAGGTACTTGGCGCCCTCGCCGATCTTCGAGGCCTCGACCGGCTCCTGCTCGTAGGTGTCGAGGTCCATCAGCACGAGCTCGTCGCCCTGGCGGTACAGGAACTGCTTCTTGACGCGCTCGATGAACACGGGCTCCACGCGCTCTCCGGCGCGGAACGTCTTCTCGATGGTCTGCCCGGTCTTGACCTTCTTGAGCCGGGTCCGCACGAAGGCTCCGCCCTTGCCGGGCTTCACGTGCTGGAACTCCACGATGGTGAACACTTCGCCATCCAACAGGATGGCCATGCCGTTCTTGAAGTCGCTGGTATCGATTGCCAAGGAACGCTTCTCCCGAGTTTCGGATTCGGAAGATTATGGCCGATCCGCCGCCTCCGGCTTCGGGCCGAGCCGCCGGCTAGAACAGCACGGGCCGCTGGCGGCGGTGGATGTTGAGCAGCAGCGCCACGCAGCTCAAGCACAGCCACAGGGCCGTGCCGCCCCGGCTGAGGAATGGCAGCCACAGCCCGACCACGGGGATCAGCTGGAGGTTCATGCTGAGGTTCACGATCGTGTGGAACGAGAGCAGACCCAGAACCCCCGCGGCGAGGATCTTGTCGTACAGCTCGTCCGCCCGGAACATGATCCACCACGCCCGGAAGAACAGCAGGCCGAACAGCGCCAGCACGAGCAGACAGCCGACGAACCCGCCCTCCTCGCCCACGACGGTGAACACGAAGTCCGTGTCCTGCTCCGGGATGTACCGCCCAGCCTTCTGCTCGCCCTTCAGGAATCCAGCGCCGGTGAGGCCGCCGACCCCGAAGGCGATCTCGGCTCGCGAGGTCTGGAAGCGCTCGCGCTGTTCGTCGCCGCGGAGCAGGCCCTCCACGCGCCCGACCTGATACTCCTTGAACACGCCGGGAATCTTCAGCACGTAGGCGAGGCCCAGAAACGCCACCCCCAGGCCCGCCGTGGCGAAGACGAAGCGCATGGGAACTCCCGCCCCCACGCACACCGCCAGCCAGATCACGAACAGCACGATCGTCGCCCCCAGGTGGGGTTGCTTGAACACCAGCAGGATCACGGGCAGCGCGTGCAGGAACGACAGGGCGAACGTCGAGAAGCGGTGGAGCGAGTCGCGCCGGCTGTACAGGAAGTTCGCGAGCGTGATGACCAGCAGCAGCTTGGCCATCTCGCTCGGCTGGAACTGGAACGAACCGACCTCGATCCACCGCTGCGCGCCCTTCACCCGCGAGCCGGCAACGAGCACCGCCGCGAGCAGCAGCACGTTCCCCACGTAAAGCGCCGTCCCGACCCGCCGCCAGCCGGCCGGACTCACGAGGAAAAAGACCGCGGCCGGAACCAAGCCCGTGACCAGCCACACGAGCTGCTTGGCGAAGTTCCCGCCGAACCGGCCACCCTCGATGCTGTACTGGGAGGAAAGCCCGAACAGCAACAGCCCCAGCGTCGCGCCGACGAGCCACCAGTCAACCCGCCACGGCCGGGGCCTGGCCTCGGAGACGACCAAGGGGTTGGAGAACGAAGCCACCGCCCTACCAACCCCCGAGTCTCACTTGCCGATCGAAACGGCCTCGACCGTCACCTTCACCGGCTCCTTCTGGCCGGCCACGAGGCGCTCGATCTCCATCTTCACGGAACCGAGGCCCTTCACGTACCACGACCGCATCTTGGCCTTCGACTTCTGGCCGTCCTCGACCAGCTCGCCGGAGCCCTCGATGAGCAGCGCGTCGAACTGCCCCGCGGGCGTCTTGACCTTCTCCACCCGCCGCACCACGTAGGTGCTGTTGTCCTTCATCTGCCGACCCTGCAGCTTGAACTCGCTGTTGGTGGACCACTTCCTGCCAGGGGTCAGATCGTTGGGCAACTCCAGCACGGGCTTGGGCACTTCGCCGTTGTCGAGGCTCTCGACGTACAGCCCGTCGGGCCTCAGCACGAGCGTCGCGCCTGGAAGCGGGGAGAGGCCGCCGGTCCGCTCCACGCGGAAGCGGGGCTCGCCGTTCTTGGCCTCGATCGGCTTGATCGTCTGCTCCCCCTCCAGCTTCTGCGTGCTGTTCGAGAACACCAGCGACATCCGGATCGGCTTTTCGTTGCCGAGGCCGTAGTACTCGAAGGCGTCCTTCTTCAGCGTGTCGGGCACGGGCGCCGGCGGAGGGGTCTGCTTGGCGACGTCCACCTGGGCGCCGGTCTGGTTTGCCTGCTGCTTGGCGGCCTCGGTGGCGGCGTCCTTCTTCGCCGCCTGGCATCCGGCGAGCGCGGCAACGATCGCGAGAATCCACAGTCTTCTCATGGCTGCCTCTAGGTTACTTGAGCGTGTAGCTCTTCAGCCGAAGGGTCTGCGTGGCGCCGAAGTCGCCGACGGTCATCTCCATGCGCCAGCGCACCAGGCCGACCTTGGGCGCCCACCAGACCATCGAGCGCATCTTGCCCTGACCCCGCTGGCTCTGGAACGTTCCGCTCGTCTCGACGCAGAACGCCGACATCCGGCCCATCTCGGTGTCGACCTCCTGCGGCCCCAGGATCTTGTTGTCGAGGGTTCCCGAACCGGTGCCGCCGTCCGGCATCAGTCCCTTGCCCGTCCATCGGAAGGTCCGGCCGGTGTCCACCGGGAAGAGGATGGCCGGCTGCTTCGGCTCGTAGGGCGTGCCCGCCTTGCCGCCGGCGAGCTGGTAGATGCCGGTGCTGTCCACCAGCCACGACTGCAGCTCCTGGACCTTGTTGTCCAGCGACACCTCGACGGTAGCCTTCACCCCGTCGCCGACGTTCTCCGTGTTGGTCACTCGGAACACCACTTCGGCCGTGCGCGAGGCCGCCTGGGTGCCTTTTCGCTGCTGGTCCTCGACGGTGTAGACCCACTGGTTGCCGATCTGGAGCGGGAACAGAACCCTCTCCTCGCCGCGGGCCACCACGGCCGGCTGGACGGACTTCACGGGGGTCGGCTTGTACTCGCCGGACTGGCCGCAACCGGCCACAACGATCGCTGCCGCGGCGCCGATGCTGACGATTCGCTTCATCTTCCCTTCCCTTTGTTGATCGTATCGACGGCTTCTTGGACGAGTTCCTCGTCCGTCAGGTTGCTGATCGTGACCTCGCTGCCGGGGATCTCCTGACGGATCCAGGGCGCGGCGATGGCCGTTCCGTTCACCACGAAGAGCAGCTGGGTGCCCCGGTGCAGCTTGCTGTACTTCCACAGCCGGCGCCGGCCCTCGTCGTTCAGCTGGATGCTGATCGTGAACAGCTCCTTCCCGTTGCCCGCCACGAACTTCGAGTAGCTTGCGGACTCCATCAGCGAGTCGTTCACCACGACCTCGACGCTGGAGAGCACCTTGCTCGGCGCCTCGGCCATCTGCTCCAGCCGCTTCGGGTCGATCAGGCGCTCGATCGACTTGCCGACGTCCTCGCGCTGGCCGGAGCCCTGCTCCAGCTCGCGCATCAGCTGGAGGTACGTCCCCTGGATCGCGGCCTGGGTCACGTCGAACTTGTCCTTGTAGAGCCGGTCGGTCAGCTGGACGCAGAACCGGGGCCGATAAGGCTGCTCCACGATGCCCGTCAGAACCCGCTCCTGGTCGGCCACGCGCACCCTCACCTTGACCGGCAGGCGGACGACGATGCCGTTCTCGATGCTGGAGAGCCGAATCTCGGGCAGGGGTCTGCCGTCCAGGCCCACGTTCAGGTCCCGCTCCAGCTTGGTCCGCAGGGCCTGGTCGCCGTCCAGAGCCTTGCGGAGCTCCTCCGCGGTCCAGTAAACCTGCACCGTCGGCCAGTCGCGGTCGTTCCGCCGAATGTCGTTGAGGAACATCACGAAGCGGCCTAGGGGCTTCTCGTCGCCCTGCAGGATGGCGATCAGGTCGCGGGTGGAGAGCTGCTTGCGCTTGGCCTGCTCCACGGTCTCGCCGGACTCGTCCCCGCCCTCCTTGCCGTACTCCGACCCCTCGCCCTGGACCAAGCCGGCGATGCGGTTGGCGACCACGATGCGGAACCCGGCGCCGGGGTCGATGCCCAGCAGAGTGGCCTTGCCCGGCGCGAGGTTCGGAAACCGCTGCGTCAGCACCATGCGGTCGGTGACGAACTTGTAGCCGAACACGACAACCGCCGTGAGCGCGACGAATCCGATGGCGATCTTCTGAGTGGCCCGCAACCTCACCGTTAACTCCTCAACGCCCGCAAGGGGCCGATCGCTCCCGCTGGACCCGCATTTTACCGGCCGGCGTCACTCGCTCGGGTTGAATCCGGCATAAAGCCCGGCGGCGACCACCACCGCGGGGACGGCGAGGCCCGCCGCCAGGGCCACCGCCGGAAGCGCCGCCAACCAACCCGCCCACCCCAGCGCCATCAGACCGACGAACGCTCCGACGGGCGGCGCGCACGCGATCACGATGCCCAACAGGATCATCAGCCGCCTGAACTGGGTTTGCGTGGCGTCGTCCTCGTCCGGAAACAGGAACGAAACCGCCAGAACCGTCGCGCAGATCAGGAACGACAGCCCGGCCGCCAGCACGCTCGCCCCCAGCAGCTCCCCCCACCACGCCGGCCGCAGCGCGACGAGAACCGCGCTGGGGACCCACACCACCCCCATGCCGTAGACCGACTGCGCCAGAGCCTCGGCCGCCACCACGCGCCAGGGCGCGAACGGCATCGCCTTCACCACGTCCACGCGTCGAAGCATCTCCATGGAACCGGTGAGGGCAGCCGTCATCGCGACGTTCAGCAGCCCGATGCCCAGCATCGGCAGGGAGAACACCAGAACCGCCCGATCCAGCTCCCGGCGGCCCCCGACGAACACGGGCATCAGCGCGACCACACCCATCACCAGGCCGAGCATCAGCAGGCCGCGCGTGCCGCCCCGGCTCTGGACCAGAAACTCCTTCCACACGAGGCCGGCCACGCCGCGCCAGCGCCGCCGCTGCCACCACCCGGCCGGTCGCACCTTCACTTTTCCCTCGCGAGCCCTGTAGGCGGCGAGCGCCATCATGTCGCCGCGCCGACCCAGCGCGCGGGTCTCCGACTGGCGGAACGCCCTCGCGGCCGCCTGGTCGTACATCCAGCCCACCTGGGAGAAGGCCACCTTGAGCGAAAGCGCCATCACCCCGGCCAGCACGCCCAGGGCGATCCACGCGGGGCCCCAGACTCCCAGGATCGGCGCCATCGTGATCGCCGTGGCG